>JAYPUF010000020.1:0-30298 GCA_038133925.1 Marivivens sp.
ATCCGTCGAGGATCATATGTGGGTCATCAAGGAGCGCCTTGATGGGTGGCGGCACGGTGATGTGATTGCAAAAGACGCTAAAGTTAGTGAGGTCTTCGCGGGCTGCTTGCTGGATCGAAAGTGCAGTCGAAGGGGTCGTAGTTTCAAATCCTAAACCAAAGAACACAACTTCGCGGTCTGGATTGCGACGAGCGAGTTCAAGCGCATCAAGCGGCGAATAAACCATGCGGATATCCGCACCATCAGCCTTGGCTTGAAGGAGCGACTTGCGGCGCCCCGGAACGCGCATCGCGTCACCGAAGGTCGTGAAAATCACTTCTGGACGCTCGGCCAATGCAACGCATTCATCCACGCGGCTCATTGGGAGAACACAAACGGGACAACCCGGACCATGGATAAACTCGATCCCATCGGGGGTCAGTTTATCAAGGCCATAGCGGAAAATCGCGTGCGTATGACCGCCACAAATCTCCATAATATGCACGGGCTTTTCTTTCGTTGCACCAATTGCGTCAACGAGTTTTGCGATCTCTTGCAACAGCGCTTTGGCTGCTTTTGGGTCTCGGAATTCCTCAGCGTACTTCATGCTCGACCCTCCAGAGCTGCGTCACCTGCGGCCATCGCCTCAAGCGTTTCTTGTGCCTCTCCCAAGCCGCGGAGGGCTTCGAGGGTTTTGGCGGCCTCTTCTTCGTCAATCTCGCTCATGGCAAAACCGACGTGAATTAGCGCCCATTTGCCTACGACATCTTGCATGTCCCCTGTAACGATAGGAGCGATGTTAACTTCGCGGCGCACGCCCGACACTTCGGCCATCGCCATCATGCGATCAGGATCGGTGAGAGCCACAATCTGGCCCGGGATTCCAAGACACATTTATTAGTCCTCCGAAACATCGCCGCCAACGCGACTGGGTTCAATAATTCCGTAACGATCAATTTTTGCCCGAAGGCCTACACGGCTGAGACCAAGCTCGTTTGCGGCGCGGCTCTTGTTCCACTTCAAACGGGTGAGAGTTTCGCGCAAAATCCGCATTTCGACCTCTTCCACGCGGTCCTTAAGGGTACCTTCGGAGGCAAGAACCATGTCGAGCGTGCTGTCCGAGCGATCAGAGATCGGGTTTGCCTGAAGGATGTGTCGGCTAATCAACTCGGGCCCAAGAATGGGATCCTGCGAGAAAATGAGCATGCGGGTCACTTCGTTCTCAAGCTCACGCAAGTTTCCAGGCCAGTCATAGCCGGCCAAGAATTGAATTGCGTCATCCGATAGGCCGTGGACGGGCTTGCCGTGAATACGTGCCGCCTCGAAGAGGAAGTTCTGTGCCAATAGCGCAAGGTCTTCGGTGCGGGACCGCAGCGGCAAAACATGTAGCGTGGTGCGGGCGAGTGCATAGTACAGATCAGAGCGGAAACGGTCTTCGCTCACGTCGATCCGCAAATCACGGTCTGACCCTGCGATGATCCGAACATCGGTGCGCACCATCTCGTGGCTTCCGACGGGGCGGAACATGCCATCGGTCGCAACGCGGCAAAGTTCAAGCTGCAGACGCGGCGAGAGTTCGGAAATCCCATTGATAAAGATCGTGCCACGGTCCGCCTTTTGCAAAAGGCCCGCTTTGTTCGTCTGCAATCCGTTAATAGCGCCGCGCTTTGCACCAAATAGCTCTATTTCGAGAATGTCGTCATCGGCGCTGAGACAGTTGATCTCGTAAAACGGCTTTTCCGAACGAAGTGACGAATAGTGAATTGCACGCGCCAGAGCGGTTTTACCTGTGCCTGCCTCACCAATGATCAAGACTGGGACGTTAAAGCTTGCGAATTGGCGGGCCTGAGCAATCACGGCATTGAGGGGCGAGTTTGGCGCGCGCATCACGTTTTCAAAGCCGAGACCTTCGCGAAGTGCTTTACGCTGTTCTTCTAGCTTTGTCTCGACCGTGCGCGAAAGATACCTCATTTCCAAGGACATGCGTTCGTGATCGCGATTGAGACGGAAAAGATCGGCGGCATTTTTCGCCGTCATGATGAGTTGATCAGGGTGCCATGGCTTGGTCAGGAATTGATATATTCCTGCATCATTGATTGCCGAAATCATATCGTTGGTTTCGGTGTAGCCCGTAATTATGATCCGGACGGTATCAGGCCAGCGATCACGAACTTCGCTTAGGAACTCTACCCCCGTTTTGCCAGGCATACGCTGATCACAGAAGATCATTTGCACGAAATTCTCTTCCATGAGTGCCATCGCCGTATCCGCACTGTTTGCGGTCAGACAATCAAAGGAATCCTCAAGCGCCATCCGCATGGCCGCCAGCGAATGCTCTTCGTCATCAACAAGCAAGATTGTGGGAAGTGCATCAGCCATGGCTCACTCCGCGGCCACCGTTTTGGACTTTTGCGCAAGGTTGGATTTGAGCCACCCGAGCCAAGCTTGCATACCCTCGCCTGTACGCGCAGAAACACGTAGGATTTCGATTTTTGGATTCACGCGGCGTAGGTTTTCCTCGTAAAGATCCAGATCAACGTCGCAGTATGGCGCAAGGTCTACTTTGTTCAGGATGGCAAGACGCGATGCTGTGAACATATCTGGATATTTCAGGGGCTTATCCTCGCCCTCGGTCACGCTTAGGATTGCAACTTTGCAGTCCTCTCCAAGGTCGAAACCGGCAGGGCAAACAAGGTTGCCCACATTTTCGATAAAGAGCATCGAGCCCTTCGCAAGATCGAGATGCTCCATCGCATGTCCGACCATATGCGCGTCAAGGTGACAGCCTTTGCCCGTGTTCACCTGAATTGCGCGCGCACCCGTAGTGCGGATGCGATCAGCATCATTTGCGGTCTGCTGGTCCCCTTCGATCACAGCAAGGGGCTGCGCCCCAAGTGCGTCAATGGTTTTGCAGAGCAAGGTGGTTTTCCCCGATCCCGGTGAAGACACCAGATTAATTGCAAAGGTCTCTAGATAGCCAAGCACCCCGCGGTTCGCGGCCGCATATCGGTCGTTCTTGGCGAGTATGCCGGTTTCAATCTCGATCAGACGCTCTTGACTCATCCCAGGAACGGCAACACCAGCGGCGCCTTGACCAAAATGGATATCGCCATGCGAATGGTGATGGTGGTCGTGATGATGATCATGGCCGTGGTGGTGGTCGTGGTGGTGGTCATGGTCATGATGGTGGCTTTGCCCCTCGACCGACGAGGTTCCACATCCGCATACGGTACACATTTACACTACCTCCAAATCTTTGATCCGCAGTTCATCGCCCCCAACGGGCATCAGCTTGCCTCCCCCACAATCGGGACAAGGATCAAGCCGATCTAAAATTTCCACTTCTTTTACACAGTCATAACACATTGCCTTGCCAGGCAGTTCGATCATCTCAAGGGTCGCGCCTTCGGCGACCGAACCGCGCATGACAACGTCAAAAGCAAACTCAAGAGCCGGTTTTTCCACGCCAGCAAAGCGTCCAACCTCGACGCGGACGCGCTTAACTTGCTGGATCTCGTGATGGCGGGCCTGATCTTCGATCACCGAGCGAATGCCTTCACAAAGGGACATCTCATGCATATTGCAGGCCTCCGACGACTTCGACGGGCTGGCACGGATCGAGGATCTCAACCAATGCTTTGGCGAGACTGAGTTGATCTGCAGGTAAGGTCATTAGACACTTTTCCAAAACGCCTTCATTCGCAAGCAAGTGGTCAGTTGGAGTGACGCGTTCAAGCTTCATCACGACCCCGTTTAGCACTTCCCCTCGAACAGCATAGAGCCCCCGCGCTGCCGGAACCATAGCTACACCTTGGTCGATCTTTGGCAGCGGCAAGTCAGCGGAAAGATCAACCAGACGCGCAAAAACGCGCCACAAAGGACCCTTGCCCCGCGTCTGAGAGATATACTGCATGACAGGATGAGCGTGATTTCGTACGGCAACCGAATTCTCGCAAGCTGTTTTACGTATGGCTTTGGAGGCATCCACCATAGGCAAATCCGCCACGCCAACCCCCGCAGGAAAAAGCGTCTCAATCCGCTGCAACAAAGGCGCAGCGCCCAGTCCAGAGGTTAGAAAATCTTCGAATTCTTGTGGGGTTTGAGGCAGGCCCCTAGGAAGTAATTTTTCGGCTGAAAGCCCAATTGGTGTGAATTCAAACAATCTGGTAAGTTTTAAGGAAAGCGTGAAGATATGCTCTTTTCGAATTTCCTCGAACAACTGCTCGGCTTGGACGGTGCTAGGCTCACCCAAAGCAAGTTCAGCCGCTGCAATTTGCGCATGCTTACAAAGGTTGAAAATGCGACCGAGAAAATCGCATGCCTCACGCGGCGCCATCCCAAGAACGAGGCGACCGGCATCTTCGGACATCCCCTTTCTTGTCTGGAAGGAATATGCCGCGTGATCCAACATTAGCCTTGATCCCCCGAAAGACCTGCCGTCAGAACTTGGCGACGTGTCGGGGCTTCGATCATCGGTGCAACCTCAACGGTTTCATCATCCTCAACGCCAGCATCTTCGGCAGCTTCAGCCGCTTCCGCTGCTTCTAGCTCTGCCTCGCGCGCCGCACGAATTTCGGCGGAGCGATCGGTTTCTGCGCGATTTTCCTCTTGGAAAAGAGCAACGAGAACGGCGCGAGCCACCTCTACAGCCTGAGCTTGTGAGCGAAAATCGTTCATGGGCGAGAAGATCGAACAGGCTTTGTAACCCCCAGTCATTTCACGCGTGTTGTGAATGAACTCGTAATCGCCCGAGGCAAAGGCGATGTGCTCTTTCGCGCCCGGTTGCAGATCAGACCAATCCTCGCCTTCGGCAGGAAGCATGATCAGGTTCATGAACCACGGGCTTAGAAGGATTCCGAGCGGACGGCCCTCATGTATTTCAAAGCCAACCGCTTGAACATGAAGGAGTTTATTTACGATCGGAACATCACGCATCTTGGCGTGCCAAACCTCGGTAAAGTCGGTAACGAGCGCTTCGGTGCGGGTCGCGAGCCAAGCCGCTTGCTGCATTGCGTCAGAACCAGGATCCTCGGACACGAGGAACTGTTCCTTTGGCGCATCGCAATTCGGGCAAGACCAATCGTCCGGGAGGGCGATGAACGGTGTGCCTGGGAGAACTTGGCGCGTGTCATCACCCTCAGCCGGATCATAGGGCGTCCAACAGATCTTGCACTCCATGATAGCGCGCGGGCTGATCTTGTCGTTTGCCCCAAGGTATGAACCCTCGAAGCCACTCATTTAATGGCCTCCAGTACCTCGATGATGCGCTCGCCGCTTTCAATGAGGTCTTCGGCAGCAGCAAGTGCCACCTCTGGAACCGCGGTCACCTCAAAGGTGTCCAAGATCAGTGTGTCCATCGAGTTGAAGAACTGAACACGCCAAACATGATCTAGGGCCGTAGCCGTGACACGGCAGTTGCCGTAGCCACGCGACAGAATATCTACCGAGCCTTGGCCCATTGCCGTTTCCATCCACGTCAAGTCTTGTTCGGTGTGCGGAAGCAACGTGAGGTTCACGACATAGGGCTCATCGCCTGCTGAGTAGCCCTTTGACTTGTCCGCAAGCTCGACAACCAACGACGGTGCGTTAAGAACGCCTGGAAAACGTTCAGTCAGTGCGAGGGTGGCAGGCTTGCGCGATTTGAATGCACGGTCGAACACACGGTTCGGCACTGGACCCACTTCGATCTCGTCGCTCTTTGCGGATTTCAGGACCCAAACGCCTGCAAAGACGCTTTCCTGCACGGCAATTGCAGGAATGTCGTGGATTTTGATCGAAACCTCGCCCTCGCCCATCGTTTCAGCAATCAGAGCGCGGTTCGCTTTATCGAGGCCAGAGAGATCAAAAGTCCGGTTCGCTCCACCTTTGCCCGCAGCGACCGAAGCATCCGCAATATCGCGTAAAAGGTTCAGTGCAGGAGCAAGTTCTTCGCTCGCTTCGACATAGGGGATATGAGCCGAATAGGCGCGCATATCCTGAGGCATTTGAAGATACTCCAGCTCTTTGCCGTCCTCTTCAGGAGGTTGAGAGCCAGGGCCGTACCCTACGGGCGGAAGGTGAAAGTTGCTTACCATCTCGAATGCTCCTTAGGCTGCAGCAGGTTGAGCGAGAATTTGGGTGATGCGGCTCATGTATTCGTCCCAATCACGAACGCGCGGGATACCAGCGAGGAATTCACCATCGCGGTAGAAAATGAGACTTGGTGTCTTGAGAACGCCTGTTTCTTCGCGGACTGCTGTTTCGATGGAGTCGCCCACAACAGCGCAATCAAACTTACCCTGAAACGCCTGTTTGATTTCCGGCAAAATGACCGCCAGATCAGGTGTTTCTAGGTTCCGCTCGGCATCTCCGGGCACAAAGGCCACGTGCACACCCGGGCGCGAGGTAAACTCAATAAGGTCATTGTTACTCTCGAGTGAAATCCACCCGAACTCATTGCTTAGCCGCGAAACCAGCGGATGCGTCATGCTACAGTCTCCCCTTTATCCAGCGCCGCTTGTAAGTGCGGCGGCAATTGTGGTGCGCGTTGTTCGAGGTCTTCGAAGGCTGAACCGAGATCGCCTCCACTCATCAAACTCCGCAATCCGTTTAACGCTTTGGTGATTTTTACAGCTTCATCTTCGGAAATGACTTCGCGTGCGACCCCAAGGAACCCAAGGACCCAAGTCCCGACAGGCACTTCACCGATCAGAGAGAGGTCAATTAGCTCTTCGTTTGAACCGTCAGTGGCGCGCGCTGCGATGCCATCCACCGAAAGAATGCGCATTGGAACACCGACGCACATATCAGCCAGCCTTTGGGAAGAAGCGATCATCGCCGCTACGGCAAGCGTCTTCCGCCGATGGACGGCCATCTTCGTAGGCGCCACGAAGGATCGATTTATCTGCAAGATTGCTCTGATCACCTACCCCGTCAGACGGAATAATGCCGAGATCGGCGAGATATTCGAGCGCGACGTCGATAGCTGGGTCAATCTGCGCGGCTACGACATCGCGTAGGCCTCCGCCGTAGTCTTCGAGTTCTTCGGGCTGACAGCCGATTAGAAAGAGCGTCTCTGGGCAATATCCCATGAGCTGTGCCGTCGCGATCACGTCCTGAAATCCCGTCTGATGCAGGCTCATCTTTTTTGCACCCATAAAGGCGGGCACCTCATCGTCTTTGACAAGCTTCAGCGTACCGGGTTCAAGACCATAATCGACGGCATCAAAGACAACGAGCACATCGGCTTCTTCAAGGAAGGGGAGAAGGTAAAGCCCCTGCGTGCCGCCATCCAAGAGCTGAACGTTTTCTGGGAATACCTTTGTCTCGGCCAATTTCTCGACACAGCGGACGCCGAAACCTTCGTCTGCCCAAAGCACATTACCAATACCGAGAATAAGCACTTTTGGTGCCATTTTCGCCTCCTCCCCAAGCTGCGAAAGTGGAAGTCATCTTTCCAATCTGTTCTAGAATCGATCCTAGGGGATTCAGTTTGCGAGAATGCTGAAAAAGATGAATACGATGGAATACAAATCAACCTTATGATTTTGCTACCTAATTCGGTGAAACCGTGAAAGCACCCCTCTCTAAAATTGGATACTTAGTTTCCACTTTTAGCAGTTTTTGATAATTAAAAATACAAAAGGCGGGGAAGAACCCCGCCTTTTCTACTTCCTATGGATAGCCCGTTACTCTGCGCGATCGTCTTTGAAAGTTCTATGACCAGAGATCATGGTCGAGACCATCGACTGACGGGACATGATGTCTTCGCGGATCGCCACGTAAATGTGGACAATGACAAAGATCACAATCGCCCACATTCCCAGGTGATGCAAAGAGTGCACCGTCTGGCTATTTCCCACGAGCGGGATCAACCAGCCAAAGAGCGTATCAGGAAGGCTTCCCTGACCTGCACCCTCTGCATAAAGCGCAAAGCCTGTCACGATCATGAAGGAAATCCCCAGAGTCATGAAGAAGAACATTGCGGCCTGAGCAAGCGGGTTGTGGCCCACATACTTCTTTGGCTCTTTCTCGAGGAATAGATACCAGCGCACCTCAAACAAGATTTCCGACCACCAGTGTTTGTTCAACAAGGGCAAGCGAAACAACTGACGCGCATGGTGGTTCCCGACAAAGGACCAGTAGAAGCGACCGAGAAACCCGAACGTAAGGATCATACCCGCTGCAAAGTGAGCAAAGCGAATGTAGCCGAACACGAACTGGTGGGTTGCCTCTGCGATTTGCATCGATGGCGGCGGGCTCCCGATGAACCAACCTGTGATGCAAAGCACCATGATCGCAAGCGCGTTCACCCAGTGCCAGAGGCGAACGGGCACCTCGTAGACATAAACTGATGTACGCTTGCGAATGCTTTCGATGTCATCTGCGGTCGCGTCCCCAGTCAGCTGAGCTGACCGGAGAACTTCAACACCCGGATTGGGAGAATGGATAGACTCGTTAGCCATCACCAACCTCCTCAGGTTTCGCGGTGGCGCAGAGCCTTAATCCGGCGAAACGCCAGCTGCACCCCAAGGTTAAGAGCAATGGCGCTCAGAATGACCACAGCGATGTGGTCCCCTTGAGACAGCCAATGGGACTCGCTCACGGCACCGTGGCCGGGATGAGCCTGCGCCGACCCAGCGGTAAGCGCGAGAATTGCCATCGTTCGTTTGAACATCTGTCCCCTCCCTTAGCGAACTTTAACAGTGGTGAGTTCGTCGCCATCGGGCGACATAACGTGTGTGGAACACGCAAGGCACGGATCGAAGCTGTGCAGAGTGCGCAGGATTTCGACAGGCTCTTCCGGACGTTCCATCGGTGTGTTCATCAGCGAGGCTTCAAACGCGCCAATGTTGCCAGCGGTATCACGGGGCGAACCGTTCCAAGTGGTCGGAACCACGCACTGATAGTTTTCAATGCGACCGTCTTTGATCTTGATCCAGTGACCAAGTGCACCGCGTGGAGCTTCGGTCATGCCGACACCCTTGGCTTCCTTGGGCCAAGTCGAAGGATCCCACTTTTCAACGTTTGCAGTCGAGCTGTCACCATTCTTGATGTTGTTGATCAGCTTGTCGAAGAAGTGTTTCTGCAAGCGGCCACAATACTCAGATTCAAGAGCACGCGCAGCGGTACGACCAAGCGTTGAGAATACTGCATTCAGCGGCAGGTTCATGTCGCGCAAGAAGCCATCGACCTGATCCTTGATGTCCTCGTGACCCTTTGCATAGCCAACAACGTAGCGAGCGAGCGGGCCAACTTCCATCGCATGGCCCTTCCAGCGCGGCGCTTTAATCCACGAGTACTTTGCACCTTCGTCTAGCTCGAGGATGTTGGTTTTGCTGCCCTTTGCGTTCGGACCAAGTTCATACTTGGGCTGAGTCACACCATCCCATGGGTGAAGCCCCATTCCGGGCTCGCCATACTCGTACCATGAGTGATCCACGTATTCCTGAATCTGCTCAGGATCGCGCGGATCGACGTCATGCACTTCGTTGAGATTGCCGTTGATGATCGCACCACGCGGCAAGTGAAGCTGCTCGGGCGAGAAATCATTCGGGTTCTCAGGAATATCGCCATATGCAAGGCAAGCTTGCGACGACAGACCGCCACCGTAGAGCCAGTTTTTGTAGAAGCCGCCAATCGCCTTAACGTCAGGAAGGTAAACGTTACGGTTAAACTCGATACACTTGTCAATGATCGAGCTGACCAGATTGAGACGTTCCATATTGATCGCGCCAACCGAACCAACACCGTCGATGTTGATCGGGCAAGGCACGCCGCCGACAAGCCAGTTCGGGTGCGGGTTTTTACCGCCAAAGATCGTGTGAACTTTGACAATTTCCTTCTGGAGATCCAGCGCTTCAAGATAGTGCGTGGTCGCCATGAGGTCGGCTTCGGGTGGAAGCTTGTAAGCAGGGTTATCCCAGTAGCCGTTCTTGAAAAGACCAAGTTGGCCGCTTTCGACGAACTTCTTAAGGCGATTTTGAACGTCGCGGAAATAGCCCGGTGACGACATCGGGTGCGACGGGCTTACAGCCTGTTGCAGCTCCGAGGTGGCCTTGGGGTCAGCGCGCAGAGCGTTAACCGGGTTTACCCAGTCCAAGGCGTGCAGGTGGTAAAAGTGCACAACGTGGTCATGGATCTGAAGGTTAAGCTGCATCATGTTACGAATAGAGTTCGCGTTGTCGGGAATATTAATCCCGAGCGCGTCTTCTACCGCACGAACTGAAGTGAGAGCGTGCGTACCGGTGCAAACGCCACAGATGCGTTCGGTAAAGGCCCAAGCGTCACGCGGGTCACGACCCTTGAGGATCACTTCAAGCCCGCGCCACATGGTACCGGTCGACACTGCGTTACGAATAACGCCATTCTCATCGACGTTCACTTCGCAGCGCATGTGACCTTCGATGCGGGTAACAGGGTCAACGACAATACGGCGACCTGTGTTGTCGAGATCAAAACCGTTAGGAGTTACGGTCATTCTTATGCCTCCTCAGATTGGGTTTTGCGCTGCGCAGCTTTGAGTGCGCTGATCGCAGCATGAGCGGCAACGGCACCACCAACGGCGGTTGCTGCACCAATACCGATCTTGTCGGCATTCGACTCGACGCCGAATTGGGTGAGGTCTGTCACACGATTATAGAAGCTGCCCTGATCCCAGAAACCATCCTCTGAACAACCGATACAGCCGTGGCCGGATTGGATTGGGAAGGACGTCCCTTCGTTCCAACGGATCGTGGAACAGGCGTTATAGGTAGTCGGACCCTTGCAGCCCATCTTGTAGAGGCAGTAACCTTTGCGCGCGTTTTCATCATCCCATGCTTCGACGAACTGACCTGCGTCGAAGTGCGGACGGCGGTAGCATTTGTCGTGAATGCGCTGCGAATAGAACATCGCAGGGCGGCCCTGACGGTCAAGTTCGGGTAGCCGGTCAAAGGTCAGCATATAGGTGATAACACCAGTCATGACTTCGGCAATCGGCGGACAGCCCGGAACTTTGATGATCGGCTTGCCTGTGATGACCTTGTGAACCGGAGTTGCTTGGGTTGGGTTCGGCTTTGCGGCCTGAACGCAGCCATAGGATGCACATGCGCCCCAGCTGATGATCGCCTTGGCATGCTCAGCCGCATGACGGAGCTGCTCGACAAAGGGCTTACCGCCGACGATGCAGAACATACCATCTTCGTTGAGCGGCGGGTTGCCCTCAACGGCAAGGATATAGTTCCCCTTGTACTTTTCGATGGTCTCTTGAAGTGCGGCTTCGGCCTGATGACCGGCGGCAGCCATAAGAGTGTCGTCGTAATCGAGCGAAATCATCGAAAGCACGACGTCTTTCGCAAGAGGGTGCGCCGAACGAATAAAGCTCTCGGAGCAGCACGTACATTCAAGTCCATGTACCCAGATGACTGGGGTTCGCGGCTTGGTTTCCATCGCATGTGCGATCTTAGGTACAAATGACGGTGACAAGCCCAAAGCTGCGGCTGTCAGCGAGCAATATTTCATGAAACTACGGCGGGTAATCCCCTGCCGGCGCATCACGTCGTAAAAGGTTTCAATCTGGCTCAACGCGGGTCCCTCCCTCATGATCCTCGTGTTGGGATGCAACTGCATACAACTTCCCAATCTTGAATCTGGCGGAGCGGCCGCTTGGTTTCAAAAAGAACTTAGCGCTGAGCTGAAAAGATGAATATTTATGAAAAACATTAGGTTATAGGGAGACTCGCCGTTCTTTTTGCAGGTGCAAATGGAGAGCCGATTACCGCATTACCACCAATGCGGTTACTCGCTTACCGCCTCTTGTCGTGCGCGCGCCGCAGCAACCAGTGCTTGCCCCAATGCGAGCCCCCCATCATTTGCAGGGGTCTTGCGATGAAGGAGAATCGGCACATTGCCGAGCGCTTGGACGACAAGATCGAGCAGCAGTTCATTTTGAAAACAACCGCCAGTCAGAGCGATAGCCTTTGCCCCAGATTGCTTCATCGTAGCGAGCGCAGCGTCCGCCAAGGCCCGCGCCAAACCCACATGAAAGCGGTAGGCCATGGCTTCGGGACTTGGGTTGAGGTGACGCTCATCGGCCCAGAGACGGAACATCGGAGCCGGATCAATTTCGCCATGCGCTATGGAGAAGGGATAAGGCGTTCCTTTGCCATTCGCGGCGATGGCTTCAAGTCTCATCGCGGCCTCACCTTCAAAACTCTGCGAGCCATTTGCGAGCCCGAGCGCAGCAGCAAAGGCATCGAAGAGCCGTCCAATCGAGGAAGACATCGGCGCATTTAGTCCGGTAGCTACAGCACGTCGCAACATTTCAAGCGGGTAGCCAGTGAGAAGCGCCTCTGCGACATGTTCCAACCCAGCTTGGTTAAGCCGCACCAAGAGGTTGCGCCAAGGGTCGCGCTGCGCTGCATCGCCACCCGGAAGAGGTGAAGGCCGGAGCCGCATCACACGTTCATAACCGCAATAATCCGCGATCATAATTTCACCGCCCCAGACCGTCCCGTCATCTCCGAGACCGAGACCGTCCGCAACGATCCCAACAACCTTTCCATCGGTAAGCGGCCAGCCGTTCTCGCCCATGCATGCTGCAATATGCGCGTGATGATGTTGAACAGGGGAAACACGAAGGCCGAGGCTTTCAGCATAAACTGAGGCCCTAAAATTGGGGTGCAGGTCACGCGCAACGAGTGTGGGTTCGTGGTCAAAGAGATCGCGATAGTCATCATTCGCTTGCAGAAAGGCTTCCCACGTCAGTGCATCATCAAGTTCACCTAAGTGGTGCCCAAGAAGCGCTTGGCCGTCTTTGATCAAGCAAATCGCAGCCTTCATTTGACGGCCCACTCCGAGGACCTGCGGTGCATCCTCAAATCCTTTGGGCAATGGAAGCGTCGAGGGCACACGCCCACGGGCACGGCGAAGCACCATCGGACCATGAGCCGTAATCCTCTCGACGCTGTCATCAAGACGTCGTGCGATGTCGCGGTCATGGAACAGAATTGCATCCGCAAACTGAGAAAGCTTTTCCCTCGCCTCTTGATTGCCGATGACCTGCGGCTCACCAGATAGATTGCCCGAAGTCATGACCAATGGCCCGCCCACGGCGGCGATCAAAAGATGATGCAGCGGCGTGTAGGGCAGCATCCAGCCAAGAGCGTTTTGATCCGGAGCAAGCTCTTTGGGCAGCATTTGGTCCCGCTTTTGCAAGAGCACAATCGGGGCGGCAGGGTCATGGAGTAACGCATGTTCTTTCGCGTTGACGAGCGAAAAGGTCTCGATGTCTCCCATTCGCCCCATCAAGGCAAAAGGTTTGGTCGGTCTGTGCTTTCTGTCACGCAATCTACGAACGGCATCTGCGTTTTGCGCATCGGTCACGAGATGGAAGCCACCGACACCCTTAACTGCGAGTATTTCCCCAGCAAGCAAACGCTTGGCCGCATCGGTGATGGGATCATCGTCATGGGGCTCGATCCAAATTTTCGGGCCACAGACAGGACATGCAATCGGTTGAGCGTGGAAACGGCGATCCGCCGGATCCATATACTCGGATGCGCAAGCGGCGCACATTTCAAAATCGGCCATCGTGGTTTTGGCGCGATCATAGGGGAGCGCACGAAGGATTGAAAAGCGAGGACCACAATTGGTGCAATTGGCAAATGCATAGCCGTATCTACGTTCGCCTTCAGTTGTGATCTCGGCCAAACATTCGGGACACGTCGCGGCGTCAGGGGTGACACGCGTTTGCGCACCTTGACCCTCGGAAGCCGCAATCTCGAACTCTAACGGGAGCTCGCCTATCCATGGTTCAAAAAGAACTTCATCGACGCGTGACAGCGTAGGCGCCTCATCTTTGATCGCTTTCACAAACGAGTCCAACCCTTCGCCCGACGCAAAGATGAGTACGCCCTTTGGATCGTTTAAGACCCGTCCACTCAGATTAAAGCGGCGTGCAAGCTGCCAAATAAAAGGTCTAAAACCGACCCCCTGAACCTGCCCCTTAACGCGAATGCGAAGGCTAGGCATCAATGAACCGTGCAAACCATGCAAGGATCAAATGAACGCACTATATGCTGAACATTTATCGGGTTTTCTTCTTTATCGAACACTTTTACCCCTTTGAGCGCAGCTTCGACAGGACCTTCGACACCTGCTGAATCGCGGGGGCTAAAATTCCAAGTCGTGGGAGCGATGATCTGATATGAGGCGACCTGACCGCGCTCAATCGTGATCCAGTGACCAAGCGATCCACGCGCTGCTTCGACCAGCCCAACTCCTTCGCCAAATTCAGGCATCGCAACCTGAGCCATAAAGCGCGCTTCGGGCTGAATGGACTGAACCAATTGCTCTAGAATGATCTGGGTTCGGGCCACCTCCAGAAGGCGTCCGGCAATTCGCGCACGAACACCGCCTTCGGACGCGAGCTCAATCGCCAAAGGCTGCCGGTCGATGATTTGACGTGCGAGCGCTCCGGTCTCAACCGGTTTGCCAGAGAGACGCGGCGCTTTACACCAGCTGTAAGCCTCTTCGCGCATATTTTCATCCGGTAGTGTTTGCCCTTGGGACGGATGGAGGTTTTCGCCAAGCATCCACGCGTGACTGATATCCTCGGTAATCGCTTGGACATCCAAATCACCAAAGGTTCCTTGATCCCATGTTCCAGCAGCGAAAAGCGGGCCATTTGCGAGCGGATAAGCGCCAAAAGACATGTAGTGCCCCTGACCCCTTCCAAGTGTTGCAAGGTCGAGAGATTGCGCAAGACTTAAGAAAAACCCCGCGTCGCCAGTCGTCCAGCTGTCCAGTGCACTGATCGACGAGAGCTCCGCAAAGCCCTCAACGCGCGCGCCGAACAGTGTCGTCTCGAGATATTTACGAAACTCGCGCAGGTCAGCAGCGATGCGGATTTTATCACGGAGCGATGGCGCTCGGGTGACGCCGCCCGGCTGAATAGCAAGGGTATGGGGCCACTTTCCGCCAAGGAGCCCCACAATATGGAGAAGCTTCGAACGTGCCTCTATCGCCGCTCTCAGTGAAGACCCCTTTTGTGCCGTAAAGCGTTCGACCGCTTCCGCATGCCAAGCGCGATCAGCGTAGATCGGGCGCGTGAAATCAGGCATGAAGAACAAATTAAAATGGGTAATGTGATCGGCGATATTCTCGACCGCATGTAAAAGCGCAGCGACCTTTTCGCCCTCTGGCTCAGGGCGACCACCCGCAGCAGCGGCAAGGGCACGGGCAGCCGCAGCAGATTGGCTAATGGAGCAGATGCCACAAATCCGAGGCGTAATCGTCAAAGCATCAAAGGGTGCTTTCCCCAAAAGAATGCGCTCGAACCCGCGGAACATTGGGGAGTTCACATAGGCATTGGTGACCACCCCATCAGCAATATCGAGTTTAATTTCCAGATCGCCTTCGACGCGATTAAACGGACCAACAAGGAGTGAAGTTTCAGTCATGGCTTGGACTTCTTCAGGCTAGGCGGAACCGAAATTCGATCCGAGGTCGCATTTACACCGATGCGGTGCGGCGTTGCGGCTTTGGACAGGCTAGCAAGGGCCATAAACCAAGCCTTGGGCATGTCAGAAGGAAGACCAACGGGAATTCCAGCAAACTTGGGTGTTTCGGTGAACTTATGACCGGGCTCTTCAAACTCGGGTGCGGTGCAGTTGATGCAGGGATAGCCTGCCCGCGTGCAGCTCCCCTCGCCATTCCAGCCACGGATGTTGCAGTCACCTACGGCTTGGGTTCCAACACATCCCAAGTTTTCCATCATGCAGCCGATCTCGGAGAGGTTCGTTGCGCTGGCCTTGTATTCATAGAACTCGTTCTTGGGGCACGCGTGATGCACCAGATTATCAGCGTAAAAACGTGGCCGACCAAATCCATCGAGCGCCGAAGTCTCAAGGGCCCCCGCCGCGAGCATCAGAAATGTCTCAGTCACCCAATCCGGATGCGTTGGGCAGCCAGCGACGTTGATCACCGGTAGACCAGAAAGCGATTTGAAACTTGCAGGCAGCGCGCCGCCCTTGTGTGTGCCGTCATATTGAAGACCGACCGCATCAGAAGGGTTTTCACCGGCAGAGGTCACGCCTCCATATGTCGCGCAAGTTCCAACCGCGACCACGTGTTGCGCCTTTGGAGCCAAGGCCTGAATCCAGTCGAGCATTGAACGGCCTGTACCAGCAAGCATGTGGAAGCGTCCGGTGCCGTTAGGCCCGCGCACAATCGAGCCCTCGACACAAAGTATATCCAGCGAAATTACACCATTTTCGACCTTGGCGAGGAGATCTCGCACTTCGCTTCCCGTTTCGAGGCTCAGTGCGGGATGCCAAAGAAATTCAAGCCCTGCACCATTCAGGAGCTCAATCACATTTGGATTTTCCGCGCAGAGGAGCGACATGGTGCACCCTCCACAGCCAGCGGATTGTAGCCATAAAATATTCAAGCCCCATCCCCTCTCGGAAGGCAAAGCCGGAAGGTCGCGCCATTCGCGTTCGACGCTTCGAGTGCGAGCGACCCACCGTGTTCTTGTGCAATTTTATATGAAATCGAAAGTCCTAGGCCCGTGCCTTTGCCAACGTCTTTTGTGGTAAAAAACGGGTCGAAGATGCGCGCGGCCACAGATTCAGAAATGCCTGTGCCATTGTCCTCTACTGTCAGAACCGCTTCACCGCCATTATATTCGAGTGCAAGCACTACGCGTGGCGCTTCGTTTTCGGCGACGGCATCAACCGCATTCTGCACGAGGTTCATTACCACCTGCTGGATGTGACCTGGCCTGCCGATTGCGATGCAACTTGGCTCACCTTTGAATGAGACATCGACACCGTTTCTAGCCCCGCGCTGCACCCAATTGGCCGCAATTCGCGCAGTTTCCGTTAGATCAAAGGACGCGAAATCTCCCGTTCCATCCGCAGAAAGTCTTCGAAGATCTTCGACGATACTTTTGACTCGCTCAGATCCATCTCGGGCGCCTTCGATCGCGGTTCGGAGGTTCTTTAGATCGCGATCAAGGCGCAATTCTTCGCGCAGCTCGACAAGTTCATCTCGTGAGGCGCCAGATTGGACCCGTTCGAAGTAGGTCTCGAAGCGGTCCAAATACTTCTGAAGAGCATGGGTATTTGCGTAGACGAAGCTAATCGGGTTGTTCAGCTCATGCGCAACACCAGCGAGAAGGCGGCCAAGTGAGGCAAGTTTCTCATTCCGCACAAGTTGGCCTTGGGTTTGTTTTAGCTCTTCGTGACTAGCCTCTAGCTCGGTGTATGCACGCCGCAACTCACCAAGAGGGCGACCCGTTAGAATGACGCCAGCGGTCTTGCGACGCCGATCAAGTCGCGGTGCAAATCGAAGATCAACGGGATCTGGACCAGCTTCGGTCATCAGCTCGGCTTCAATTCTGACCTCACGGCGTAGGCTGATCGTTTTTCCAATTGCCTCTAGGACGCGCGTCTGGTTCTCACCATGGAAGAAATCATCGATATCACGACCAAACAGGTCCGAAGCTTTTTGGCCAATTGCTTTGCAGAATGACGAACTAGCGTCAGCTATTTTTCCATCTTTGTCCGTCACGACAAGATAGTCGCTGATTGAATTCATGATCGAGGAGAGAAAGGCCCTGAGCGTTTGCAGCTCGGCACTATTTGCCTCGAGTTGTTCTTGGTAATCAACAAGTTCGGCATAGGTTTTATCAACGGCCTCAAGCACATCGACCCAAACCTCGTCACCAAGGTCGGCTCCACCTGTTTGAGTTAGCTTGCCGATGTCAAACTGCATTTTGGCCTCCGTCCTGATAAGCCTAGGCTTTTCAGGAGGCGAGGAAAAGTCACCTTTCGCGGTCGAGCCTCCGCGCACCGAAGTAACTCGTTAGAATGAGCGCCGTGGCGGTCAGCAAGCACGCAGAAATTCCCCCGAGCTGATACGTCAAACCGGAAAGAAGCGTCCCCACGAGGCGGCCAGCCGCATTTGCCATATAGTAAAAGCCGACATCCATTGTGACCCGCTCGCCTGTTGTAAACGAAAGGATCAGGTAGGAATGAAGTGCCGAATTGAGCGCAAAGAGTGCTCCAAAGACCAAGAGACCAACCACTACGGCAATAACGACTGCGAAACTGTTTGGGTAAAGGATGAGAAGCGACGATAAGATCACCGGAACCGCAGCGAGCGCGAAAGTTAACCGCGTCAGCTTTTCAATCAATTGCGGTAATGGCGTTTGTTTCCCTCCAATCAAACGTGGAGCATTGGCTTGGACCACTCCGTAGAGCACTGTCCAAACGGCCATGAAGGCACCGATCATGTAAAAGGCCGCACGTTTCGCTTCGGGCGTACCGTCAGACAGAACCCCGTAAAAGAACACAGGAATACCGACGACAAACCAAACATCCCGCGCACCAAAAAGGAACAGCCGCGCAAAAGAGAGCCAATTGACATCCGAATTCTTGGAAAACACTTCTTTGAATTTGGCTGACTTGCGCCCTTGTGGAAGACCGGGCGGCATTTTGAACATGATCACAATGAGGATCAGAGCAAGCAAGATCGCGATTCCAAGAATAGAGGGCGCGAAGCCAAAAAGCGCCAGGAGCCCCGCTCCAAGGAAAAAGCCAAAACCTTTCACCGCGTTCTTGGACCCCGTAAGAAGCGCAACCCAGCGAAAGAGTTTTCCCTCGGCTTCAGGAGCGAGCAATTTGACCGCAGACTTGGAGGACATCTTGGCCAGATCTTTTGCAACACCCGACACACCCTGCACCGCCATGACGAAGGCGACCAAAACGCTTGTGCTCCAGTTTGGGTCAAGCTGCGATAAACCGACCAACGCGCCGATTTGGAGCGCAAGACCCGCGTAAAGTGTTGATGTCAGGCCAAAACGCGCAGCAATCCATCCAGCAGAGAGATTGGTGATCACCCCTGCGATTTCGTAAAGTACGAATAGGTAGGCCAGCTGCACGGGCGAAAACCCGAGCGTATGAAACTGGAGGAGCACAAGCATCCTAAGTGCTCCATCTGACAACATGAATGACCAATATGCAGCCGTTACGGCGACATAGGCGGCAAATGGTCTGTCGTTCACAGCGAAGCTCCGACCATCAGCGCGACATCTGCGAGGCGGTTTGCATAGCCCCACTCGTTGTCATACCACGCATAGATTTTGACCTGCGTTGAGTTGATGACCATCGTCGACAAAGCATCAACGATCGAGGAACGCGGATCGTTCACGTAATCAGTGGAGACAAGCGGGCGGGTCTCAAAACCTAGGATGCCTTTGAGTTCACCTTCAGAGGCAACTTTGAACAGGGCATTTACCTCTTCCGCGCTGGTTGCACGCTCGACCTCAAAAACGCAGTCCGTCAGCGAGGCATTCAAGAGAGGCACTCGGACGGCGTGGCCATTCAGGCGACCTTTGAGTTCGGGGTAAATGAGTGTGATCGCGGTCGCAGATCCGGTTGTGGTCGGGATCAATGAGTTGAGAGCCGAGCGCGCACGACGCAGATCTTTGGCAGGGCGATCAACTATGGTTTGTGTGTTCGTCACATCGTGGATCGTAGTAATCGAGCCATGTTTGATCCCAAGGTTCTCGTGGATCACCTTGACCACCGGCGCAAGACAGTTGGTCGTACAGCTCGCCGCCGTAACAATCTTGTGCACTGAAGAGTCATAGGTGTCGTTGTTAATGCCATAAACAATGTTTGCGGTCGGGCCGTCTTTGACAGGCGCGGAAACGACGACTTTCTTGACGCCTGCCTCAAAGTAAGGTGCGAGCGCGGCCTCTGACTTAAACACACCTGTGCAGTCGATCACGACATCCACGCCATCAAGTGGCAGCGCTTCGATTTTCTTGGCGCAATGAACGGGGAGCCGCTTTCCATTAATCGAGACGCTTTGCGCGTCATAGCTGAAATTCGCGTCCCACCTGCCATGCACCGTGTCGAACTCAAGTAAATGGGCGTGCATTTCGGGCGAGCCCACGGCATCGTTGATCCAAGCGATCTCGGCTACGCTTTCCAATAATGGCTTAAGTGCAAGTTTTCCGATACGGCCAAGGCCATTCAACGCATATACGGTCATTTATTGTTCCTTCAGCAATGCAAGCTCATCGACTTTTGTCTGCACAGACATTCGATCAAGGGTTTCAAAGGGGAGCGCGACAAAGGCTTCGATCCTGTTACGCAAGTTTTTATAGGTTTTCTCAAAAGCCTCGGCGCGTTGAAACAACGGGCCGCTCTCCGCGACAGGATCAGGTTCAGACCAATGTGCGGTCACGGGGCTTCCGGCCCAGCGCGGACAGTCTTCGTTCGCGGCCGCGTCACAAACAGTAAAAACGAAGTCAAAGCGAAACGCGTCTGAATCCGCAAATTTCGACAGCGACTTCGGCTCCAACCTAGAAATGTCGTGCCCATTCCGTTCAAGAATCGACAAAGCAAGTGTGCTCGCCCTTGAACGCGGAGCCGTCCCGGCAGAATGCACGACAAACTTGCCTCGACCGAGGTCGCGCACAAGAGCTTCGGCCATCAAAGATCGCGCGGAATTTCCGGTACAGATGAAAAGCACCGAGACTGGGCGCGCCTGTTTTAGGTCCGGCGGGCAAACAACTCCTCGGCCTCGGCAGCAATCATCCACGAGAAATCCAACAAGCTTTTCGGCAGCCAGAGTGTTGGCGGCATAGGTGAGGGACGTACCGTCCCTTTCCTGCGTAATCAGCCCAGCAGAGCGCAAATTCCCAAGATAAACCGAGAGCGTCGAGGCTTTAATACCCAAGATCGCACCAATCGCACCCGCAGAGATACGCGAGGGATAGCGGCGCATCAAAAGCCGAAACACCGCGAGACGCTGCGGGTGAGCAAGGGATGCAAACTGATCTACTTCGCTTTTTTCCATATTTCATGAATATTAGAAATATTAAGGATTCGACAGTTCTAAACTCGATTCTACATGTGAAATTTTCATGACAGTGCTCGATGAAGGAATGCTAACGCATTGTTGCATTGTTCTTTGGGGGCTTGTTGCTGTATCACTCCGCCCTGAAACGCATCTCGCCAGTGGCGGGACCCTTCTAAGACATGGATTGAACCGATGCCCTTCTACAAATCCCGCAGATCCACTCATGGCCGCAATATGGCAGGTGCACGTGGCCTTTGGCGCGCCACCGGTATGACTGACAGCGATTTTGGCAAGCCGATCATCGCGGTAGTGAACTCTTTCACTCAATTCGTTCCGGGTCACGTTCACCTTCAAGACCTCGGTCAGATGGTTGCACGCGAGATCGAAAAAGCGGGTGGCGTTGCAAAAGAATTCAACACCATCGCGGTGGATGACGGTATCGCCATGGGTCATGACGGGATGCTTTACTCGCTTCCTTCGCGTGATCTGATTGCTGACTCAGTCGAATACATGGTCAACGCGCACTGTGCCGACGCGATGGTTTGCATCTCGAACTGTGACAAGATCACCCCCGGTATGATGATGGCTGCGATGCGCCTTAACATCCCAGTGATCTTTGTTTCCGGCGGCCCGATGGAAGCAGGCAAGGTTCAGATCGGCGACTTGGAGCACGCACTCGACCTCGTTGATGCGATGGTTGCGGCAGCGGACGACAAATATACCGACGAAGAAGTTGACGCGATTGAAAAGGCAGCCTGCCCGACCTGTGGCTCCTGCTCGGGTATGTTTACTGCGAACTCAATGAACTGCCTTGCGGAAGCTCTTGGTCTTGCTCTTCCAGGCAATGGCTCGGTTCTCGCAACACACGCTGACCGCAAAGAGCTCTTCCTTGAAGCGGGTCGCAAGATCGTTGAGATCACCAAGCGCCATTATGAAGGCGAGGAAAAAGGTCTCCTCCCGCGCGAGATTGCAACGTTCGAAGCCTTTGAGAACGCTATGTCGCTCGACATCGCGATGGGCGGCTCGACCAATACAGTGCTACACCTACTCGCCATCGCCCACGAAGGCGGCGTGAACTTCACCATGTCCGACATGGACCGTCTGTCGCGCAAAGTGCCGTGCCTGTCTAAGGTCGCACCCGCAAAGTCGGACGTGCACATGGAAGATGTACACCGCGCTGGTGGCATTATGGGCATCTTGGGCGAACTGCACCGCGGTGGCCTTCTGCATGGTGATGTGGGCACAATCCATTCGAACACCATGGCCGAAGCGATTGCCAAGTGGGACATCATGACCGCGAATGACGAGAGCGTGGACAAATTCTTCCGCGCTGCTCCCGGCGGCGTTCGTACGACACAGGCTTTCTCGACTGAGAACCGATACAAGGAACTTGACCGTGATCGCAAAGGCGGAGTGATCCGATCTGTCGAGCACGCGTTTTCAAAAGATGGCGGTCTTGCTGTTCTTTATGGCAACATCGCTCTGGATGGCTGCATCGTGAAGACCGCTGGCGTGGACGAGTCGATCCTCAAATTTACCGGCACCGCAAAGGTATTCGAGAGCCAAGACGACGCTGTAAATGGCATCCTGACGAACAAGGTTTCGGCAGGCGAGGTCGTAGTGATCCGCTTTGAGGGTCCGCGCGGCGGCCCTGGAATGCAGGAAATGCTCTACCCGACATCCTATCTCAAATCGAAAGGTCTCGGAAAAGAGTGCGCTCTTCTAACTGACGGTCGTTTCTCGGGCGGCACATCGGGACTTTCTATTGGCCACGTTTCGCCCGAAGCGGAAGAAGGCGGCCTGATCGGCCTCGTTGAAACCGGCGACGTGATCGAGATCGACATCCCGAACCGCACGATCAATCTTGCGGTAGCAGACGACGTGATTGCTGCACGCCGTGAAGCCAAAGGACCGCTACCATGGAAGCCTGTGGAGCCGCGCTCGCGCAACGTTTCGACGGCTCTCAAGGCCTATGCGATGCTCGCCACCTCAGCGGCTCAGGGTGCGGTGCGCAAGCTTCCTGAGTGAGATTTCGCCTAAGACCAATTGATAAGGGGCCGGCCATTGTGCTGGCCCTTTTGCTATGTGCACACTCTGACTGCTCAAACGTACTAGACCGCCCGAAGGCGGCATGATCGGAGAATTGCCATGGCGCACCCCACGCAGCACGTCACGCGTGTGCTGGAAGTTGCACAAAGTAGCTCTGCCGCTGCTCGATCGCGGCTCGCTGCATCTTGGCGTCGTTCCGTCGTCAAACATGGCCTTGATCCAGCGGATAAACGCCCTCCGATGCGCATCGGATCGCAAGACATTGCCGAGCGCCGCGCAGCAATGGAGCAATTCCTCCTTGTTGCCGCACCTAAACTCGACACTCTTTTCACATTGGTTGGCAACTCGGGATGCGGCGTACTTCTGACAGATGCCTCTGGCGTGATCCTCGATCAGAGGTGCAGCGGCGCTGATGAACTCACCTTTCAAGAATGGGGACTTTGGCAAGGTGCGGATTGGAGCGAAGCGCGCGAGGGAACCAATGGTATCGGGACATGCCTTGCTGAGAACCGCCAAGTCATCATTCACCGTGATGAGCATTTTCATACTCGCAACACAGGCATGAGCTGTATGGATGCACCAATCTACGGGCATGATGGTCGAGTTATTGGCGCTCTAGATGTCTCATCCGCGCGCGCGGATCAGACTGAGAACTTCAATCGCTTAATCGCGGCGATGGTGAGCCAAACCGCTCGTCAGATCGAGGCAGATAACTTCCGCGCCAATTTTCCAAAGTCGCGGATTATCGTGGCACATAGTGATGACAGCGAAGCCGCTGTTCTACTTGCTGTCGACAATGATGACATCGTTATCGGAGCAACACGCGAAGCTCGCAAAGTTTTCGATTTGGGCAATGAGCCAATGATCCGAGCTATCCCTGCCTCGGATATCCTTGGCCGCGAGTCGGGGCCGAGCGGTTTTGAAAAGGCAGAGCGCGCGGCAGTGATGCGCGCCCTCGCCCGCGCTGATGGGAATGCGTCCGAGGCGGCACGTGCCCTTGGGATCGGACGTGCAACGCTCTATCGGCGGATGAAGCGCCTTCGAATTCGCGAAAACTAGACGTGACCTGTCTCAGGCATGAGACAGGTAAGAAGAACTCATAGGTTCCCCCCTCTGCCGCGAATCCAAATCACAACACATCCTCTTGGCATCACCGGATGGAGGATCCGGCAAACAGGAGGAATTCCAATGAACGATATGTCCAAACTCGAAACGGCTTACCACACTTCGCCGTTCAAGGCCCGCTATGACAACTTTATCGGTGGTCAGTTCGTAGCACCGAACAGCGGGCAGTATTTCGACAACATCACTCCAATCAACGGCGAGAAGATTTGCGAAGTCGCTCGCTCGAACAATGCAGACCTTGAAGCGGCTCTCGATGCGGCGCACGCGGCAAAGGAAACTTGGGGCAAATCCGCAGCAGCACACCGCTCGAACATCCTACTGAAAATCGCTGACCGCCTTGAAGAGAACCTTGAGCTTCTCGCCACTGCCGAAACCTGGGACAACGGTAAGCCGATCCGCGAGACCGTGAACGCGGATATCCCTCTTGCGATCGATCACTTCCGCTATTTCGCTGGTGTTCTGCGCGCTCAAGAAGGCACCATGTCAGAAATCGACAACGACACAGTTGCCTATCACTTCCACGAGCCGCTTGGTGTGGTTGGCCAGATCATCCCTTGGAACTTCTCCATCCTGATGGCCGCTTGGAAGCTCGCACCCGCGCTTGCCGCTGGTAACTGCATCATCCTCAAGCCAGCTGAGCAAACCCCTGCTGCAATCATGGTCCTTGTTGAGCTGATTGCTGACCTACTCCCGGCTGGAGCGCTTAATATTCTCAACGGTTTTGGCGGTGAGATCGGTGCGTCGCTTGCGACCTCAAACCGTATCGCAAAAATCGCGTTCACAGGCTCGACCGAAACTGGCCGCAAGATCATGCAAGCAGCGACTGAGAACTTGATCCCAGTTACGCTTGAACTTGGCGGCAAGTCCCCGAACATCTTCTTCTCGGATGTGATGGCAAGTGATGATGCGTTCCTTGATAAGGCAGTCGAAGGTTTTGTCCTCTTTGCCTTCAACCAAGGCGAAGTTTGCACCTGCCCGAGCCGTGCACTGATCCAAGAAGACATCTACGAAGAATTCATGGCCCGCTGCATCGAACGCGTTAAGGCGATCAAGCAAGGCGACCCGCGCGACATGGAAACTATGGTTGGTGCGCAGGCTTCAAAGCAGCAGCACGACAAAATCATGTCCTACCTGACGATTGGCCGCGAAGAAGGTGCTGAAGTCCTAGTGGGCGGCGATGCTGCCCGCTTTAACGGCGATATCGCGAACGGCTACTACATCCAACCAACGATCCTTAAGGGCCACAACAAGATGCGTGTGTTCCAAGAAGAGATCTTTGGACCCGTTGTTTCGGTCACGACCTTCAAGACCGAAGAAGAAGCGCTCCAGATCGCAAACGACACGATGTACGGCCTTGGCGCTGGTGTTTGGACCCGCGACGGCACGCGTGCATACCGCTTTGGCCGCGAAATCGAAGCAGGCCGTGTTTGGGTCAACAACTACCACGCCTATCCGGCGCACGCAGCGTTCGGCGGTTACAAGCAGTCGGGCATCGGTCGCGAGACCCACAAGATGATGCTCGACCACTACCAGCAAACCAAAAACATGCTGGTAAGCTATAACCCCAACAAACTGGGCTTCTTCTAATTCGAAAGCCTAGGCTCTCCTCCAGCGGGACCCTTCGGGGTCCCGTTTCCTTTTTCAGGTTCCAACTCTAACTGAAAAGCAGAGGCCAAAACACAAAATACGGCGCTCATGCACCGCGTTCCAATCGTACCTTGGGAAGTTCTCTAATGGCGGACTGGGGAGGATTCGAACCCCCGACCCCTTGATTCGTAGTCAAGTACTCTATCCAACTGAGCTACCAGTCCGCGTTAGAGTGAGGGTGATCTATCCCTAGGCCCAAAGGTTTGCAAGAGCGAAAATGAAAGTTTTTTTCTTTTATTTTCAAAGGCCCGAGATTTCTGTTTTCGGAAGAGTGATTCCAAACTCAGTTCCGCTCTCGTCTGTTCGGATCAGATCAAGCGTTCCGCCGTGGCCTCGGACCAATTCAGAAGCAATCACGAGCCCAAGGCCCGAACCACCCTTTGCCACACCGCCCTGAAACGCACGAAACAAGTTTTCCTGTGCCCGTTTCGGAAGCCCCGGCCCCGTGTCCGAAACACCGATATACCACTCCCGATCGTTTTCCTCGGCGTGCACGTTAATTTCACCAGGCTTGCCAGTGACCATGATGGCCTGTCGCGCGTTGCGAACGAGGTTTGATATGACACGGTAAAGCTGTTCATTATCCGCACGCACCACAAGCCCCGCAGGGATATCTTCGGAGAATGAGAGGTCGTACCCACCTGCCGCAAGCCGCTCACCATCGATAACGTCGGAGACAAGTTGCGCCAAACTGATGCGAAGCAGCGCGGGTGGTGGCTCTTGCGCCTTACCAAAAGCGAGCGTCGTTTCACACAAATGCACGGCACGGGTGATCGAATTCACCAACTTTGGGGCAAGACGCTGAACCGCTGGGTCTTCGGAGGCCTCGATACGGTCAACGAAAAGCTGCGCTGACGTGAGAATGTTACGCAGGTCATGGCTCACCTTTGCGACACCTTCGCCAAGCTGGGCCAAACGTTCGCGCTGTTTCAAGGCAGCGGTCAATTGTGTCTGAAGGCTCTGAAGAGCGACTTCAGCATCGCGAAGCTCTATAACACCGGCAGTCGGTTCAATGATGCGGCGCGCATCTTCTGGTGCTTCAGCGTAACTCTGCATATGCCGGATCACGCCCTTGATCGGCGAAACGAGAAAGGCCCTGACAGCAAGAAATAGCAAAAGGGCGGTAATCACAGAGATGACGGCCGAAAGGGCAAGAATGTTGACACCATAATCGAGCATCGCGATCCGCAAGGGCGCTTGCTCCATGGTGACTTCGATCAAAAGTCCACCATCCTGAACTGGGTTCCCAATCACCCGAATGATCGGATCGCCAGTTTCGGAGAGTGTTGCAAGAGCATCGACAATCAAAGTCCAAGCCGACGGGTCACGCAGATCATAACTCGCTTCGACTGGTTTCGGGATGGGCGAAGAGAGTGCGAGCTGACGGACCTCATCGCGCCTAAGAACAACGTTGAAAACACCAGCATTGGCAAGAAGCTCTGCTTCGAGGTCTTCCGAAATCATATCTTCGGCCAAAAGGGCGAGAGAGGCGATCTGGGCGCGTTCGAGACGAAGCAAAAGATAGTCCTGACGATATCGCGCAACTGAAGGCACAAAAATCAACACCTCTGCCAACATGACAAAGACGGTCGTCAGTATCAAAAATCGCCCTGAGAGCGAGTTGAACATTTTGCCTCCGAGACGCTAAGGCAGCAGCTTTTGCACCCAGCGCACGATTGTTTTGACCACATCGCTCTCAAAGAGCCTAGGAGAGAAATAGGTACCCGCGGCGCGTTTGTTAATCTCTCCAAGCGTAGGATATGGCAAAACCATACCCGCAATCGCCGACATTTTGAGTTTATTAGCGATTGCGAGCGCCCAAATCCCGATCATTTCGCCCGCATCTGCGCCAACTATCGAGACGCCAACAGGCCGACCTTTGAAGATCATGACCTTGATGAAGCCTGCGGTGCGCTTGGTCGCGATGGCACGGTCGTTGTGTTCATAATCAAACCGAACCAGTTCTAACTTGTCTCCATAGATCTCGCGCGCCTCGGACTCCTTCATGCCAATCTGCGCAAGCTCAGGATGGGTATAGGTCGCGCGTGGGATGTGCGAATGGGATGCTTTGGCGGGCAAACCGAAGAGCATTGATCGAATAATGACACCCGCGTGGTATCCTGCGACATGAGTAAACTGCATCCCGCCGGCAACGTCTCCGATGGCATAGACACGGCGGTTAGAAACAGAGCGAAGTCCCGCATCGACCTTCACACCTTTGGGATTGAACTCGACACCGCCCGAAGCAAGATCGAGCCCATCCACGTTCACGCGTCTTCCAACCGCAACGAGAAGGTGGGTGCCGCGGAATTCGCTTTCCCCGCAGTGCACTTCAACCGCACCTTCTTTGCCTGAGACGCGCGTGACCTTCGTCTGTTCGGAAATCTCGACACCATCATCAATCAGGCTCTGCCGCACATGGGATCGACACTCGGGATCTTCGTTGGCGAGAACTTGGCCTGCTTCGATCAGGCTGACGCGGCAACCGAGACGCCGATGCGCTTGGGCCATTTCCATGCCAATCGGACCACCGCCAATGATAATAAGATGCTCGGGCTTATCGCGCAGATCGAAAATCGTCTCGTTCGTGAAGAAGGGAACATCGTTCAGGCCTTCGATCGGTGGAACGAATGGCGAAGAACCTGTTGCAATCACAAACCGCCGCGCTTTGATCCGGGTCTCGCCTGCAATGACGGCCTTGGGCGTCTCGAAACGGGCAAATGCGCGAATAACCGTGCAACCGAGGCCCTCGAACCGTTCTTGCGAATCCACAGGTGCAATCGTTTCAATCGTCTCGCGAACATGATCTTTGGCCGCAGCAAACCCTAATGGTGGGTTCTGGTTGGCCGCCCAAATAAGCGCTTTTGACGGAACGCAGCCAAAGTTGAGGCAATCCCCGCCCATCTTATGCCCCTCGACGAGAACAACGCGAGCGCCCATTTGCACCGCTCCCGCGGCGACAGATAAACCGCCAGAACCAGCGCCAATGACGCAAACATCAGTCGAAATCGTTTTCACTTAGATGACCTTTCCGCCTCGAAGGGATTTAAACAAAATAGGGAGTGCGGCGAGTGCACAAAGCCCCAGAATTGGGAGCATAATTTGCGGAGCGAAGATAATCCCAAGATCGGGAGTTTCGCCTTTGTCAAAGACGTCACCAAGTCCCGCCCCGACAGAGGTGTAAACCAAGGCGCCCGGCATGATCCCAAAGAACGTAGAAATGACAAACCGGTGAAGTTTCACTGCCATCAGCGCGGGCAATAGGTTAGCGACAAAAAACGGGACAGCTGGCAAGAGGCGAATAAGAAAGAGCATCTCCCATTGGTTTCGGTCAATTCCTGATTTGAGTCGCTGGATGAGGCCCGAGCTTGAATCCATTTTGGCAGCCAGACGTTCCCCAAAGCCCCGCCTAGCCGCGAGAAAGATCAAAACCGCCCCAATGGTCGCTCCAGTCATATTAAAGAGCACCCCTGGGAAAACGCCAAAAAGGAACCCGCCTGTGAGGGTCGCAAGCGTCGCACCTGGGAGTGAAAAGGTAACCAACCCGATATAGAAGCTGACAAGAGCAAGTGCCGTCAGCGCGTAGTGCTCATCGCGAAAGTCCAAGAGCGCTAGCCGATTCTCCTGTAGCGCCTCGAATGTCAAAACATCCCTGAGCAAAAACGCCCCAAGCACCGCGACACAGCTGATTCCCATCAAGGGTAGCCATTTGGGAAATTTCACGGACATCCGCGCTCTCTCTTTCGATATTTTGCCCTAGATGGCCTATCTTCAGAAAAGGTGATAGCCCTGTCACGACGGATTGACCCAATGTTTCAGGACGAGTTTTCACGGTTTTTATGAAAACCTCGGTTCGGACACGTTGACATGGGTCGAGGCCACCTCTATGGCAAGGCTTCGAAAAGTTCATTGGCCTCGAATCCCGCATAATGCGGTTCGGCCCGCAGTTATTCGGAGAGAACGCGATGAAGCGCACGTTCCAACCCTCGAACCGAGTTCGCAAGAACCGTCACGGCTTCCGTGCTCGTATGGCTACCAAGAATGGCCGTAAGATCCTGAATGCTCGTCGCGCACGCGGCCGCAAGGTTCTGAGCGCATAAGCGCTCCGCGTGGTCAGATGACCTCGCTGGAAACGGAAAAAGTTGAAACCGCCGAGGTGATGCCTCAGGCGGTTTTTGCTCTTCCTGCGGTCATAAAAAAACGGTCTGATTTCATTCGAGCGTCGAATGCTCGCAAGCAAGGTACGCCCGCGTTCCTGCTCCAAGCACGCTTTCGCGATGACGATGCCCCTTTTAGAGTTGGCTTCACTTGCTCAAAAAAGGTCGGCAACGCGGTTGCGCGGAACCGTGCAAAACGACGCCTGCGCGAAATCGCAAGACTGGTCTTAAACGGCACCGGACAAGCGGGCTGGGACTATGTGCTTGTCGGCCGCAAAGACGCGACTGCGACACGCGATTTCGTTCTGCTCCAGAAGGACTTGCGATACGCCCTTCGCAAGGTTCACGAATGAGCCCCATCGCGCATCTTGTTGCGCTTCCCGTTCGCGCCTATCGCCTCTTGCTTTCACCATGGGTTGGCCATGGATGCCGGTTTCAACCAACGTGCTCAGCCTATTCGCTTGAAGCACTTGAGAAACATGGCGCAATCAAGGGCACTCTCT
>JAYPUF010000021.1:0-4174 GCA_038133925.1 Marivivens sp.
GTAGACGCCGAGTCATCTCGAAGCGTCGAAGCGGCGGTAAGCGCGGACCTCGCAGTTCACGCGCTCCTCGACGGGACCTGTCCTCCTTACTTTGAGATCATAGATCACGGCGGCACTCTTCCAAAGCTGTCAAGCCTTGGCATCCATATGTACATGCGCCGCGATGAAGAACGGCTTCCGGTTCTTGAGCTTGCCGGAATGGTCCGAGACGCCTTTGACGAGGCTTAAGGTTTTACCACAACCTTGCCAGTGGATTTACGTGATCTCAGCAATTCGAGCGCTTCGTCTGCTCGGTCGAGCGGTATGACGTGGCTTATGTGGGGTTTAAGCAGGCCCTTTGCGTGCCAATCCATAAGTTCTGATAGCGAAGCAAAGAGCACTTCAGGCGCAAATTTCAGATACCCGCCCCAGTAAAATCCGATCACGTCAATATTTTTGACAAGCAAATGGTTGGCAGGGATTTGCGGAACCTCGCCGCTTGCAAAGCCGATTGCCAAATAACGTGCTTCGCGGTTGCAGGCTCTGAGAACTTGTTTGAATGCATCGCCACCAACTGCATCATAGACGACATCTACACCGCCAAGCTCTCGGAGTTCCTCGGTAAGATTGGCACTCGCATCAATGGCGATATCTGCTCCTGCGTCGCGTGCGATCTTCAGCTTTTCGGGACCCCTAGCTACGGCGATGACCCGTGCGCCCATAAGCTTGCCAATTTCAACAGCAGTCAGACCCACTCCGCCTGCGGCACCTAGAACAAGCAGAGTTTCGCCCTTTGAAAGCCGCGCACGGCGCGTGAGTGCAAGGTGCGAGGTGCCATAGGCAATCATGAACCCCGCGGCCTCTTCGGAGGTCATCGAAGCAGGCACAGGTCGACAAAGATCAATCGGATATACAGCATAATCGGCCATGCCGCCTTGGCCTGCGTAGACCGCGACTCTCGTTCCGATTGAAATTCCTTTTGCCTCGGGTCCGAGCGCTTCAATGGTGCCGCAGACTTCTAATCCCAATGTGAAAGGTGTTTGTGGCGTGTCCTGATAAGTTCCTTTGCACATTAAGAGGTCTGCAAAATTCAGACCGCAGGCCTCTACTTTGAGTAGCACCTCGTTGCCTTTTGGGCTTGGTTTCTCGATTGAAACGAGGCTGGGTGGGGTGCTTGTGTCTAAGACTTGATACGCGCGCATGTTCACTAATGTCCTTTGGTCACAGCAATTTGAAGCGAAATGATCGGGAGGTGCAAGTCCGAGGTTTTATACTTTAGAATATAAAAATCAGCTCAGAGGTGTGCAAATTCCCCAAATATCTATCCTAAAGGCAAGCTAGCGACTGCAACCGATACGTGTTTCAACTGGGGGTAATGAAACCAATTTCCGAGCAGGTTAAGTCGGTTCCCTTTCCACGGAGTGGTGGAGCTCTGACCTGTTCTGAATTCAACCTTAGGAGTACTGCGATGAGCCATCCTGTAGATGTACACGTCGGCAAGCGTATTCGTCATCGTCGTTGGATGAATGGCACCACCCAGCAGCAGCTGGCTGAAGCTGTAGGCATTAAGTTTCAGCAGATCCAAAAGTATGAAACTGGCATGAACCGCGTTAGCGCTTCCCGTCTTTGGGATATCGCTCACGCTCTGAATGTTGATGTGTCGTTCTTTTACGAAGGCTTAGAGAGCGATGCGGCTACGGCGCAAGCAACCGATATGCCGAGCGACATCCTCGCGGACAAAGAAGCGCTTGAACTTCTGCGTTCCTATTATGCGATCCCCGAGACGCAGCGTCGCCGCTTGTTCGAGCTTGCGCGCGTTCTGAGTGACGCCGCCTAAGGCTTGACGATTATAGCCATGGCGCGTTACCGCAGGTGAGAAACCGAAGGGGGCGCACATGGCTGGACAGATTGACCAAACAACATTGGGCGACCTCAAGCGGGTCGCCCTTTTGCTTGCAGACGCTGCTCGCCCTGAAACCCTTCGCTATTTTCGCAAAGCGATTGAGGCCGACAACAAGGCGGTTGCTGCGTTTGATCCCGTGACCGAAGCCGATCGCGCTGCCGAACGTGCAATGCGCGAAGTCTTGGCCCGCGAGCGACCTGACGATGCCATTTTTGGTGAGGAGTACGGCGCCCAAGATGGTACGTCCGGCTTTGTCTGGGTCCTTGACCCCATAGATGGGACGCGCGGTTATATCTCTGGTACGCCAACTTGGGGCGTCTTGATTGCCGTTGGTGATATGAACGGGCCCGTGGTTGGTGTCGTAGATCAACCCTATATCGGCGAGCGGTTTTTTGGGGCCCCCGATGAAGCATATGTCGAGGGGCCGCATGGCCGAGATGTTCTCAAGACGCGTGAACCGCGTCCGTTGTCCGAGGCGATCCTTTTTACCACCTTCCCAGAAGTGAACACGCCCAAGGATCGTGAAGGATTTGAACAGGTTTCCGCCAAAGCTCGTCTGACGCGTTTTGGTATGGACTGTTATGCCTATGTACTTGTCGCGATAGGGCAAGTCGATCTTGTGATTGAAGCGGGTCTCAAGCCCTATGACATCCAAGGACCAATGGCTGTTGTGCATGCCGCAGGTGGGATTGTCACCAATTGGAGCGGTGGACCTGCAAAAGACGGCGGACAGGTCATTGCCGCTGCAAATAAGGCGATCCATGCAGAAGCATTGGCGATTCTTGCGCCCTATGCGGACAGGTCACTAGGTTGAAATGATGCGTTTCGCACTTTAAGAAAATTGTGCCGCGTCCTTTCCCCCTTCTGGCGGCAATACGGTCCACCGAAGGGGCGTGGAGGGACCGCTCATGTCCAAGAAGAAACTTATCCGTAACGCACACATCCTCACAATGGATGACACGCGGCGAGAATTTGTCGGCGATGTTTTGATCCAAGGGGGCATCATTCGCGAGGTGGCCCCTCGGATCGACACCGAAGATGCGGAAATTCATGATGCGAACGGTTGCGTGCTCACGCCCGGTCTCGTGAATACGCACCATCATCTTTATCAGACTTTGACCCGCGCCGTGCCAGGGGGGCAGGATGCACTTCTGTTTGGTTGGCTCAAAACGCTTTATCCGATCTGGTCGCGCTTTGGTCCTGAAGAGATGTTTGTGTCAGCACAGGTCGGACTTGCGGAGCTGGCGCTTTCGGGCTGCACGATGACCTCCGATCATCTCTATCTTTTTCCCAATGGCTCACGCCTTGACGACACAATCGCAGCGGCAAATGAGATTGGGCTACGCTTTCATGCAACGCGCGGCGCGATGAGTATCGGCGAGAGTGACGGCGGATTGCCGCCTGACAGTTTGGTCGAAAAAGAAAAGGCGATCCTCGAGGACTCAATCCGAGTTGTCGATGCCTTCCATGATGCGCGCGAGGGCGCAATGGTGCGAGTCGGAATTGCCCCGTGTTCACCGTTCTCGGTGAGCCGTGAGCTAATGCGAGATGCAGCAATTTTGGCACGAGACAAGGGCGTGATGCTACACACCCATCTTGCCGAAAATGACGAAGATGTCGCCTATTCTGAAGCAATGTTTGGATGCCGTCCGGGCCAATATGCAGAGGATCTTGGTTGGACTGGCGACGATGTTTGGCATGCGCATTGTGTCAAGCTCGATAGTTCGGAAATTGAACTTTTTGCACGGACAAAGACGGGTTTAGCCCATTGTCCATGTTCAAATTGTAGACTCGGCTCGGGCATCGCTCCGGTTCGAGCGATGCGCGATGGCGGAGTGAAAGTAGGTCTTGGCGTCGACGGTTCGGCGAGCAATGACGCGGGCAATCTCATTCTAGAGGCCCGTCAAGCAATGCTTCTTCAAAGAGTGGCAAATGGTGCCGATGCGATGTCCGCACGCGAAGCACTCGAGATCGCGACGCGTGGCGGCGCCGAGGTGCTCGGTCGGTACGATTGTGGTCAAATCGCCGTGGGCAAACGTGCAGACGTCGCAGTCTGGGATGTACGAGGAATTGAAAGCGCTGGAAGCTGGGATCCCGCTGCTTTGCTCCTCGCTGGTCCCGTAAAGGTAAGAGATCTCTTTGTGGAGGGTCGCCAGATTGTATCCTCGGGTTATATTACGTCCATTGATGTTCCTCTTTTGGTGGAGCGGCAGAACCGCTTAGCAAAAGGATTGATGGAGTGATTTATGCGCCCGATTTTGACACTATGTATGGCTTTGGCCCTTGGAGGTT
>JAYPUF010000021.1:4274-30179 GCA_038133925.1 Marivivens sp.
GAGTGATTTATGCGCCCGATTTTGACACTATGTATGGCTTTGGCCCTTGGAGGTTACGTCACCCAAGTCCGTGAGGTTGTTCCTCAGACAATCACAGAAACGGCAGGGTCTGCAGCTCTTCCACTTGATCTGATCAACGCTGAGCGTGCCCCCGCAGGGCTAGCGCCGCTACGCCGTGATGCCGCACTTGAACGCGCTGCGCTCGCTCATGCCAAGGATATGTCGGCACGCGGCTACTTTGATCATGTTTCACCCGAAGGGCAAACGCCACGAGGGCGAATGCTTGCCGCTGGAGATTGCGGGCTGCTTACGGGCGAAAACCTTGCGAAAGGTCAGCGTTCCCTCGCGGAAGTCGTTCGGGACTGGATGGCTTCCGATGGACACCGCCGCAATAACCTCAATGGTTCATTCGTGCGCGGTGGCTTGGTCCAGTACGGCGATTTATATGTGCTGAACTTTAGCGGAGCTTGCTGATCTCGCGGCCCGCAACCCATGTCGCTTTGATGGCACGATCATCCCCCATCATGATCGTGGGAAAAAGCGCATCCCAAGGAGTTTGTGCACGGGAAGTGCGTTGTGCGATAAGCGGCGTCGAAGCGAGGTCGATCACGCAGAGATCTGCCGACGCTCCGACACCGAGATGCCCAATTTCACCGCTCATATGGAGGGCGCGGGCGGAACCTTCGGTCGCCAGCCACATGAGTTGAGACGGGTGAACCGCGATCCCGCGCAGTTGAGCGATTTCGTATGTCGCAGCCATCACGCGCAGCATTGAGAAGGATGAACCACCGCCCGTGTCTGTCGCGAGGCCAATCCTGAAACCCTTTGCTGTCAGTCCCATCAGGTCAAAGAGCCCAGAGCCGATGAATGTATTCGAGGTTGGGCAGTGGACCAACGAGCCGTCGACCTCTTTCAGTCGCGCCTTTTCCCGTTCCGTTAAATGGATCGCATGTCCATAGAGGCCACGCGGCCCAAGAAGGCCAAAGGCCTCGTAAGTGTCGAGATAGTCCCGCGCATTCGGAAAGAGCGACTTGACCCAATCGATTTCGGGAAGTTGCTCGCTCAGATGAGTTTGCATCAGGCAACTAGGATACTCGGCCCAAAGAGCGCCGAGGGCCTCAAGCTGTTCTGGTGTTGAAGTCGGCGAAAACCGAGGGGTAATAGCGTAGCTTGCGCGACCATGGCCGTGCCATTTTTCCAAGAGCATTTTGCTCTGATCATAAGCCTGCTGCGCCGTATCGACCAAAGTGTCTGGAGCATTGCGATCCATACAGGTTTTGCCCGCGATCACTGCCATGCCGCGCTCTTCAGCTGCGCCAAAAAAGGCATCCACGCTCTCTGGGTGGATTGTGCAAAAGCTGGTGAGCGTTGTTGTGCCGTGGGCCAAGGCCAGATCAAGTGTGCGGCCAGCGACTTCTGCGGCATAGGCTGTATCGCCAAACCGCGATTCCTCTGGGAAGGTATAGGTGTTCAGCCAGTCGATCAGCTGTTTGCCCCAACTCGCAATTATTCCCGTTTGGGGATAGTGCATGTGAGCGTCAACAAAACCCGCTGAGATCAATGCATTTCCATAGTCGTGCAGAATCGCATCTGGATGTGCCGCACGAAGAAGGTCAGCCTCGTCCACAGCGGTAATCCGACCGTTCTCAATGAGAACGCCACCGCGCGATGACCACATTGCAGCCTCGGTCCACAGGGTATCAAAAGGGGACCCGTTAAACCGGAGGGTCTGGCCGATCAGCAATTCTTTGGTCATGAGGTGACACTATGCTTCGGAACACGCAGCGTAAATCGTACATTTGCGCTGACGTAAGGTTGCGAGCTTGGGCTGTTCGACTATGTTGCACAACAAGACGACTCGGGGGTGATATGGCCGAAGACTTGCTGGAAATCGAAGAAGAAGCCTTCGGCGTTACAGATCGTCTTATTGAAGACGTTCTCGAAGCAGTTGCGGCTGAAGACGCTGCACAAGTCGACGAGCTACTCGATCCTTTACACCCTGCTGACGTTGCTCACCTTTTTGAACAGATCGACTCGCGCGATCGTAGGGATCTTCTTGTCGTCTGGAAGGGCGGCATGGACGGTGAGATCCTCTCGGAGCTTGATGAAGGCATCCGAGAAGAGATCATCGAGTCGCTCACACCCGCAGAACTTGCGGAAGCAGTCCATGAACTTGAGTCCGATGACGTCGTCGACCTTGTTGAATATCTCGACGAAGACCAGCAGGAGGCCGTTCTTGACGCCCTCGATGCTACGGATCGTTCGATTGTCGAGAAAGCGCTCGCCTATCCAGAGGAATCCGCTGGTCGTCACATGCAGGTCGAGGTCGTACGCGTGCCAGATTTCTGGGATGTTGGCCAAACGATTGACTTCCTGCGCTCTGACATCGAGTTGCCCGATCAGTTCTATCACGTTGTCATGGTCGATCCGCGCATGAAGCCGGTCGGGCATGTGACACTTGGGCGGGTGCTCAGCTCGTCGCGCTCGACCAAATTGGCTGATATTACCGAGGATAGCTTTCGTACCTTCCATGTCGAAGATACCGCTGCCGACGTTGCGCATACTTTCAACCACTATCACCTTATCTCTGCGCCTGTCGTAGATGATGACGATCGCTTGGTCGGCATGATCACAATCGATGACGCTATGACATTGCTTGATGAAGAGCACGAGGAAGACATCCTCCGTCTCGCAGGTGTGGGTGAAGGTAGTCTTTCTGACTCGGTGATCGAGACCACACGGCAGCGTTTCCCTTGGCTCGCAGTGAACCTTGTGACTGCGATTATCGCCTCGATGGTCATTGCTCTATTTGAGGAAACGATTGCTGGTCTTGTTGCTTTGGCGGTCTTGATGCCAATCGTCGCCTCGATGGGGGGGAACGCAGGCACTCAGTCGCTCACTGTTGCAGTGCGTTCAATCGCAACGCGCGATCTTACCGACGCGAACGTCTGGCGCGTGATCCGGCGGGAAGTCTTAGTGGGGCTGGTCAACGGACTCGCATTTGCGATCGTAATGGGGATCATAGGCTTTGTCTGGTTCGGTCAGCCGCTCCTTGGTTTGGTGATCGCACTAGCGATGGTAATAAACCTAGTTGTTGCAGGGCTAGCAGGAACTGGCGTTCCGGTCCTTCTCGAGAAATTTGGTGTAGACCCCGCGCTTGCCTCAGGCGCTTTCGTGACGACGGTTACTGATGTCGTTGGATTTTTCGCGTTCCTTGGTTTGTCTGCGGTGATTTTGTTATGAGTTCACTTGAAGAGCGCAAAGCCGAAGCGCGCAAGCTGGCCTTTGCTCGGCGCAAAGAGGCGCATCAGAGTGGCGTTGGAACTTCTGCGCATCTGTCGGAAATTCTTGCTGGCTATCGTGGCGTGCCACTCTCAGGCTACATGCCGATCCGAACGGAAATCGATCCTTTGCCCGCAATGGAAGAAGCCGCTGCCCATGGACCGGTCGGTGTTCCGGTGATCATCGAGGCCGGCAAACCGCTTGAGTTTCATCGCTGGGAGCCAGATTGCGAGATGGTCGAAGGCGCTTTTAAGGCGATGATTCCAAATCAAAAAGTACTGATTGAGCCCGAAATTCTGATTGTCCCCCTTGTCGCATTTTCACGCGCAGGCGGCCGGCTTGGATACGGCGGCGGGTTCTACGATCGCACCTTGGAAATGTTGCGCGCCCGCCGCGCGACAATGGCGATCGGCTTTGCCTATGGCGCGCAGGAGATGGATGATTTGCCTCTCGAAGAGACAGACCAGCCGCTCGACTACATTGTGACGGAAACCGAGATCATTGAAATCAACTGATAAGTCGCGGCAAACTGCGGCTTGCTCTTACAGGCGGTCGAGCCTAATCAGTTCGGCATGAAGATACTTTTCCTCGGTGATGTCATGGGGCGCGCAGGGCGCTCTGCTATTTCCACGCACCTGCCGCGTTTGCGCAAGGAGTGGAACCTCGACTTTGTTGTGGTGAATGGCGAGAACGCAACAAGTGGGGCAGGGCTCTCAGGTGAGCATGCCAAGGTGATCCTTGAGGCGGGCGCTGATGTGGTCACCCTTGGAGATCACGCATTCGATCAAAAGGACATGATGACCTTTTGTGAAAAAGAACCTCGGATCATCCGACCATTGAATTTTTCCAAAATTGCTCCTGGCAAGGGCGCTCGTGTGTTCGAGGCTCGTGGCGGTCGAAAAGTTCTTGTGGCGCAGGTCCTTGGCCAAGTCTTTATGAAACGCCCATTCGATGATCCGTTTTCGGCGCTTGACGCAACACTGCGGCAATTCCCGTTGGGCGGCATGGTGCAAGCCAGCTTGATTGATATTCATTGCGAAGCAACAAGCGAGAAGATGGGGGTTGGTCACTTCTGCGACGGGCGCGCCTCGGTTGTTGTGGGGACGCATACGCATGTTCCCACAGGAGATGCGATGATCCTGCCAGGTGGGACGGCTTATCTTTCGGACGCAGGAATGTGCGGTGATTATAACTCTGTCATCGGTATGGTGAAGGACGAGCCCCTACGCCGTTTTATCACCGGAATGCCGAAGGCACGTTTTGAGCCCGCGAAAGGTGAAGCGACGCTTTCTGGCCTGTATATTGAGACCGATGATCGCACCGGCAAAGCAACTCGCGTAGAAATGGTGCGTCAAGGCGGTCGGCTCCAACAATCCGGACCAAGCTCTTAAGAGCAGACTTGCGCTGTTCTTGACGAACGGCGACAATGGCAAGAGCCGTTTTCGGGGATACTATGATCGAACTTCTCAACCTGTCACAAAATGGGCAGGCTCTGCTGACGCTTGCCATTGTTATTGGCATGTTTCTTTTATTCCTAAAGGAATCCTATCCAACCGAGGTTGTCGCAATCGGTGGCGTTTCCGTCATGCTCGCGCTTGGTCTCTTGCCCTACGATATGGCAATCGACTCGCTGGCGAACCCTGCACCATGGACCATTGCTGCAATGTTCATCGTGATGGGGGCAATTGTGCGTACTGGTGTGCTCGGCCTTATGACATCAACTGCCGAAGCCTACGCGAAGACCAAGCCAAAAACAGCTTTGGTCGGATTGATGCTCTTTGTCATGGTGGCCTCGGCTTTTGTGAACAACACGCCAGTGGTTGTCATTATGCTCCCCGTTTTTGTGCAGCTTGCGCGCACGATGGGCACTACAGCCTCCAAGCTCCTTATCCCGCTTTCATATGGCGCGATTGTCGGCGGCACGCTCACATTGATCGGGACATCGACCAACCTCTTGGTGGATGGCGTCGCGCGAAAGTCGGGCTTGGAGGGTTTCACGATATTTGAAATTTTTCCGCTTGGCTTGATTGTGGCCTCGGTCACTGGTTTGTATCTGGCAACCATCGGTCGTAAGTTGCTGCCCGAGCGCGATAGTATGGCGACTTTGCTTTCAGACCGCTCGAAGATGCGCTTTTTCACAGAAGCTGTGATCCCGCCGGACTCGAACCTGATCGGGCGCGAAGTGACTGGTGTTCAGCTTTTCAAGCGTGAAGGTGTTCGCCTCGTCGACGTGATCCGAGGCGACGCTTCGCTGCGCCGTGATCTGGCCTCCGTGACGCTGCAAGTCGGCGACCGTGTCGTTTTGCGCACCCAGATGACAGAGCTCCTTTCTCTTCAGCGCAACAAGAGTTTGCGCCGCGTGGATCAGGTTTCGGCAGTGGAAACCACAACTGTTGAAGTGCTCATCACGCCAGGTTCAAAGATGGTCGCGCGTCGCCTTGGGGACATGCGTTTGAGACGTCGTTACGGTGTTTATCCCCTCGCGGTGCACCGCCGAGACAAGAACATTGGCCGCCAGATTGATGATCTGGTCGTGCGGGTTGGCGACACACTTTTGCTCGAGGGCTCGCCCGAGGACATTCAGCGCTTGGCCTCTGACATGGCACTTGGTGATGTGTCAAAGCCTTCGGCACGTGCGTATCGCCGCAACAAAGCGCCGATTGCGATAGGTGCCATGCTTGGGATCGTTGTGCTTGCGGCTTTTGATATTGCGCCGATCTTGCTTTTGTCGGTGATCGCAGTTGCGGTTGTGCTCTTTACGCGCTGTATCGATGCCGATGAGGCGTTCGAACATATTGAAGGCCAGCTTTTGGCGCTGATCTTTGCGATGCTGGCGATTGGGGCGGCACTAGAAAGCTCGGGCGCAGTGGAATTGATCGGCAATGTTCTTGCTCCACATTTCACTGGGCTTCCGCCGTATCTATTGGTGTTCTCGGTCTATTTCCTGTCGATGGTACTTACCGAACTTGTGTCCAACAATGCTGTCGGGGTTGTCATGACACCACTTGCAATCGGCCTTGCCCATGCAATCGGAGTTGACCCGCGTCCCCTGGTCGTAGCCGTGATGTTTGCTGCATCGGCAAGCTTCTCGACGCCTATAGGATATCAGACAAACACACTGGTATATGGTCCGGGCGGTTACAAGTTCACAGACTTCATCAAAGTTGGTTTGCCGCTTAACCTATCGCTCGCAGTGATCTGCTCGGTTACGATACCTTGGATTTGGCCGCTGTAACCGCGGCCATGTTCTGACCGATATGACGATTGGCCCCGAGACCCATGCCTGTACGGAATTTGTGGGTTTCTTTGAAGCCAAAAAAGCTGTCCTGAATACAGACACGGTCTTTCATCAGGGGCCAAATTTCATCCCTGAGAAAGAGCTGATCCTCGATACGACTGTTGAGCAATTTGGCACGTGATTTGCGATACTCTTTGATGCGCAAAGCCATTTTGCCAATGTTACCTCTATGCGCCCCCCACATGCCTGCGAGCACCAGTTCAGAGTGGGTTCTGTTATCGCGCATGACATGAAAGGCTTTGCCGGACGAAAGCCAATCTGCAACGGCAGCTCGTTCTTTCACATTAATCACCGAGTCTGCATCTCGGCAGATGTAGAGAGCAACGCTTTCATCGTCTTCTACGAGGAAACGCCAAAAGAGCCCGAACTCGGCTGCGGGCATTTTGGGGATTGAGAGAATCTCGGCACCTTCCTGTCGGAGGGTCTGGATCACAGGGGCAGGGACCGATTTATCGACATAAAAGCGAGCAGTCCAACCTGGGTAGATGTAACGTGTCGCAATCGCGTTTTCGATTGCGCCGCGCAGAAACCGCTCACCGGTTCCCCAGAGCGAGAACGCAATAATGTGCCGGTTGGGGGTATCCATATTAAAGCGATGCAGGATTGGAACGACTGGCTGCTTCGCTTCTTTGGTTGCCGCATCCTTGAGTTTGAGTGCCTTTAGGCCCCAAACTTTGCACTGTTCAATATCGCTGGTGCGAGCGAGAAGTTCGTTCATCAAACTTGCTTGTCTTATCGGGTCAAGCTGCGAGTCCTTGGAAGATGTGATCGCGATTGCTTGTTCAATCTGCTGCCCACGCAACAAAGACGAGACTAGGTTGCTCTCATTTTCAGGGGAGGCATTTATTTCATAAGCGAGAGAGGCCGCCGCCATTGCGAGGTCGAACCGGCCAATATTGAAGTAATGAGCGGCCAAGAGTTTTGGCGCTCGCTCGTCTTCTTTTTCTTTGCTCAGGATAGCGATTTAATTGTCATTCAAGACGATCTTTTGCCGCGAAATAATACCAGAAATCGTGCGTTCAAGTTCGAGGTTCATGGCTTGGCTTCGGTCCTAGCATTGGTCGTTGCCGTCATGTCGTCTCCAATGTGTGATCCACGCATGAGAGAGAACGCAGGATCAAATTCATGGGTCTTGCCATATCCAAAAACACTATCGTGGAGGCAAAGTCGACCGCGCATCAACGGCCAAACAACTTCGCGAAGGAACAGTTGATCAAGGATACGACTATTGCGGACGGTGCTCACGGTCTTGTCGAATGCGATCACGCGATTGGTCATTTTACCGATGTTGCCCCGATGCGCGCCCCACATCCCAGCGAGGATCAACTCAGATTGCGAGGGGCCATCTCGCATGACATGAAAGGCCTTCTTACTGGAAAGCCATTGTGCAACTGCTGCCCGCTCCTTGATGTTCAAGATAGAGTCGCAATCCCTAACGATGTAAAAATCAACATCGGGGTCATCTTCGACAAGAAAACGCCAAAACGTCCCAAAACGATCAGCGGGCAAACCACCCACGCGCCGAAGTTGAGCACCCTCGCGGCCTAGTGCTTTGGTCACTTCGCTGGGTGTCGACTCTTCCACGTAAAAGCGCGCCGTCCAATCTGGATAGAGATGCCTTGCGATCATCGCATTGCGGATTGCGCCCTGAAAATACTTGGGGTTGTTCCCGAAGAGCGAAAAGGAAATGATGTTCCGCTGGCGTTTATTTGTGTCAAAGGTCCGAAGTTTGAGGCTAGGGAGCTTGTCGAGCGTTCCGGCCTCTTTGTCTTTAAGCCCAAGTGCTTTCAGGCCCCAAATCTGGCTTTGGTCAAAACTGCCGGACCGAGCGAAAAGCTCAGACAAAAGAGAGGCTTGGCGCATTGCACTCAGTTTTGTTGTGGTCTTGCGGCATAGATCGATTGCCGTCTTGACCTGACGCGCTTGAACCAAGCAAGCAATCAGGTTTTCCTCGGTCTCGGCATTTGGAAAGCTCTGATAGGCTCTCGAGGCAAAATAGACCGCATCCTTGCTCGATCCGCGGTTAAATGCGTCCCCAGCGAGAATCTTGAGTGCTGTTGGATGATTGGTGGCAGTCAGTAAAAACTCGCGTTCCGCGACGCTCAACTCGATCTTATTGCGAGACAGAATCTGATTAAGTGTATTTTTAAGAACCTGATCATCCATGGGTCAATCATGGTGCAAACGGACCGATTGGTAAAGCACTGTCGCATACGTCTTGCGGGGGGCAGGGGGCATGACATATAGAGGCCCGAACTCTTGTTTGTCAGGTCTAATCATATTGGAGGCACACCATGGCCGGCCACTCAAAATGGGCAAATATCCAGCACCGCAAAGGTCGTCAGGACGCCGCTCGCTCTAAACTGTTTTCCAAGCTTGCCAAGGAAATCACCGTGGCAGCCAAAATGGGCGATCCAGACCCCGACAAGAACCCGCGTCTGCGTCTCGCGGTGAAAGAAGCTCGCTCGCAGTCCTGCCCTAAGGACGTGATCGATCGCGCTATCAAAAAGTCGCAAGGTGGTGACGCTGAGAGCTATGACGAAATCCGCTATGAAGGTTATGGCCCGAACGGCGTTGCGATCATCGTTGAAGCTATGACTGATAATCGCAACCGCACAGCGTCGAACGTTCGCTCGACCTTCAGCAAGAACGGCGGCAACCTTGGCGAAACCGGCTCGGTTGGCTTCATGTTCGACCGCAAGGGCGAAATTCTCTATCCTGCTTCGGTCGGCGATGCCGATACGGTCATGATGGCCGCAATCGAAGCTGGTGCTGAGGATGTTGAGAGCGACGAAAATGGTCACGCAATTTATTGTGCCGACACGGAACTTGCCGAAGTTTCAACTGCTCTCGAAGCCGAGCTAGGCGAATCCGAGTCGACCAAGCTGATCTGGAAGCCAAATATCTCGACCGAGCTTGATCTTGAGAATGCACAAAAATTGATGCGACTTCTCGAAATCCTAGAGGATGACGACGATGTTCAGCGCGTGACGTCCAACTTCACCGCGTCTGATGATGTGATGGAAGCTCTGGCAAACAGCTAAGACCTCGGTCATTCTGTTGAAACCGCCTCCTCGGGGGCGGTTTTCTTTTGGGGGGATACAATGCCATTTCTGACAGGACTACAGACCGGACTTGCACTGATCATGGCTATCGGTGCGCAAAACGCTTTTGTCCTTCGTCAGGGTATTCGCCGTGAACATGTCTTTGTTGTCTGCCTGATTTGCGCGCTGTCCGATGCAATCTTGATTGCGCTTGGTGTTGGCGGTCTTGGTGCGATTTCAGGGTTTGCACCTTGGGTCTTGCCATTGATGCGCTGGGGCGGAGTCGCTTTCTTGGCGGTCTATGGCGCCCGTGCGTTCTTTGCCGCTTGGAAGGGGGGCGAGGCACTTGACGCAAACGGTGCTGCCGAGTCCAAACTGTCCAAAATCGTGCTCACAATTGTCGCCCTGACTTGGCTCAATCCGCATGTTTATCTGGACACCGTTGTTCTCCTTGGTTCTATCGCGGCTCAATTCGGTGAGCGACGTTGGGAGTTCGCGCTGGGCGGTATGCTTGGGTCATTCCTATTCTTCTTTACGCTTGGGTATGGAGCAAGGCTTCTTGCACCTGTCTTTGCAAAGCCGATTGCTTGGCGGGTTCTTGATGTGCTTGTTGGCCTTGTAATGTGGAGCATCGCGATAAAGCTCGTTCTTGGTTGATCTTGCCTTGTGGCTTCGACTTAAATCGGTACATCTCGCGATATGAGCGAACAGCGTCCCCTTTTTGGAATACTCTGGATGATCGTGACGGGCCTTGCCTTTGTCGCGGTGAATGTTTTGGTCAAGATAGTTGGTCCAAGGCTCCCAGCAGCTGAGGCCGCGTTCCTAAGGTATGCACTTGGGCTGGTTTTCATTATTCCAGCCCTTCCTGCGCTTCGCAGAATGAATATCACCAAACGACAGTGGAAGCTCATTTCGCTCCGCGGGTTGGTGCATACATTAGCGGTAATCACGTGGTTCTATGCGATGGCGCATATTCCGATGGCCGAGGTGACCGCGCTTAACTACCTCAATCCAGTTCTCGTCACGATTGGTGCTGCACTTTTCCTTGGTGAAAAGCTTGCCAAGCGTCGGATCATCGCGATTGGTTTTGCTCTTGTTGGCGCATTGATTATCCTGCGACCCGGCGCTCGTGAAATTGATCTAGGGCATCTGGCGATGCTTTGCACCGCGCTTGGTTTTGCAGTTGGCTATCTCGTCGCCAAGCAGCTTTCGAGTGAGATGTCTGCGACGATGGTGGTTACCATGCTCTCGCTCTCGGTAACTCTTGGCATGGCACCCTTTGCGGCTTTCGTTTGGGTGACGCCAACGCCTTATGAACTCGCAATGCTGCTCGGCGTCGCCTTTTTCGCAACTATCGGTCACTACACGATGACCCGTGCCTTTGCTGCTGCGCCGCTAAGCGCGACACAGCCGGTAACCTTTCTTCAGCTAGTTTGGTCGGCAAGCATCGGCGCGATGTTCTTTGGCGAACCAGCGGATGCTTTTGTTCTGCTTGGAGGGGGGATTATTATCGCTTCGATCAGCTTCATTACATGGCGCGAAGCGAAGGCGCGAAAGCAGATCACTCCCGCGCCTACCGAAGCGAAGCTTTAGCGCGCGAGGCGCCTCATAAGGCTTTGGCGGTTGATAAGGCCGATGGCCTCACCATTTTCGGTTACGGTCAATTCTTCAGCCTCTGCCATGAGCGAGATGACCTCTTGAACAGGCCGCTCTGCATCTACACTTTGCGCTGTTGTGCTCGTACCTCCGCCCATCACATCCCGCGCTGTCAGAACGCCGAGGGGGTTCATATGCGCGACAAAGTCCTCGACATAGGCATCTGCTGGGTTTGTGATGATCTCGCGCGGAGTGCCGCACTGAATGATGCGTCCACCTTCCATGATCGCGATGCGATTGCCGATCTTAAATGCTTCATCAAGGTCATGGCTTACGAAGATAATCGTGCGCTTGAGCTTTGACTGAAGATCCAAGAGCTCATCTTGAAGACGTGTGCGGATGAGCGGGTCGAGCGCAGAGAACGGCTCGTCCATGAGAAGGATCGGAGCATCTGTGGCAAATGCGCGGGCAAGACCAACGCGCTGCTGCATACCGCCCGATAGCTCACCCACCTTGCGGTCGGCCCAGTCGGAAAGTCCAACAAGAGCGAGTTGCTCTTCGACTTTTTCATTGCGCTCAGATTTGCTTTGGCCGGCAAGTTCAAGACCAAGCCCAACGTTCTCGCGGACCGTGCGCCATGGTAAAAGGCCGAACTGTTGGAACACCATCGAGACGTGGCTGAGGCGAATGCGGAGGAGCGTCGTCGCATCTGAATTCGTCACATCGACGAGACTATTGCCGTCGTTCACTTTGACCGAACCACGCACAACGGGGTTGAGGCCGTTCACAGCGCGAAGGAGCGTTGATTTACCAGAACCCGACAGTCCCATAAGAACGAGGATTTCACCTTGGGCAACTTCGAGCGAACAATTATGAACACCCAAAATCTGCTTGGTGGCCTTCTGGATTTCAGCACGATCTTGGCCTTGATCCATAAGCGGGAGTGCTAAATCAGGGTCGTCGCCAAATACGATTGAGACGTTATCAAAAATCACAGCGCTCATTTGCGATCCATCCTCAGCATACGGTCGAGAATAATCGCCACGACGACGATGACAAAACCCGATTCAAATCCCAGTGCGGTGTTCACTTGGCCAAGGGCGCGCATAACCGGAACGCCGAGACCGTTTGCGCCAACGAGCGCAGCAATCACCACCATCGATAACGAAAGCATAATCGTTTGGTTCAGGCCTGCCATAATTTGGGGGAGAGCCGAAGGAAGTTCGACCTTCCAAAGGACTTGGTTCTTGGTTGCGCCAAATGCGCGGGCCGCTTCAAGAAGCGCAACAGGGGTCGAGGATATGCCTAAGTGCGTTAAGCGGATAGGAGCGGGAAGCACAAAAATCACTGTCGCGATGAGGCCTGGAACCATGCCGATCCCAAAGAAAACGATTGCTGGAATAAGATAAACGAATGTCGGAAGCGTCTGCATAAGATCAAGCACAGGGACAAGTGACTTGTAGAGACGCGGACGGTGAGCTGATGCGATACCGATTGGAACGCCAACTCCCATACAGACCACACATGCCGATAGAACAAGCGTAAGGCTCTCCATCGTTTCTTCCCAGTAGTCCTGATTGAGGATGAAGATAAACCCGATGAACACGAGGAGGCATGTTTTCCAGTTGCGCTGGATTGCCCATGTCAAAGCGATAAAGGCCGCAATGATCACAAATGGGTGTGGGGTTTCGAGTACCCAAAGAATTCCGTCGATTAAGGCTTCCATCGCGGTTGAAAGGCTTTCAAAGAACCATTCAAAATTATCTTTGAGCCAGTCAAACGCCGCTTTGGCGACTTTGCCGACCGGAATCTTTTCTGCGGTTAGCCACTCCATTCGTCTCTCCATCTTTTTGCAGCGAGCGAGGCATTTCAGCCTTCGCAGATTGGATAGGAAAAGGGCCCCGTAGAACGGAGCCCTTTCTTGAGGAGCGGATTAGTAGCCGAAAGCGCCTGAGACTGCTGCAGCCGCATCGCTACCGTCAGCGGTGGTTACGCCGTCAACCCAAGCCATAACAGCATCTTTGTTGCCTTTGAGCCAAGCCATGGTTGCTTCATCAGGATCTGCGCCTTGATCAAGGATTTCGCCCATGATCGAGTTTTCCATTTCAAGGCTATAGGTCACGTTCGAGAAGAGCTTGCCGAGGTTCGGGCATTCTGCCGAGTAGCCCTTGCGGGTCACGGTGTGAACTGTGCCTTCACCACCAAAGAAGTCTTCGCCGCCCGGAAGATACTTGAGCGAGAAGTTAGCGTTCATCGGGTGCGGTTCCCAGCCAAGGAAGACCACGTCTTCGCCTTTGCCATAAGCGCGCTCGACCTGAGCAAGCATGCCCTGCTCTGACGATTCAACGATTTCAAAACCAGTCAGGCCAGTGCCATCTTTTTCCGAGAGGGAAACGAGGTAACCATTGCCTTCGTTGCCAGGCTCGATGCCGTAGATCTTGCCGTCGAGGCTGTCCTTGAAGTTGATGATGTCCGCATAAGACTTCAGACCCTTTTCATAGGTGTAGGTCGGAACTGCGAGAGTGTATTTGGTGCCGACGAGGTTGGTGGCGACGGTTTCGATTTCACCAGACTCGAGGTAGGGGCCGATAGCGCCGGACTGAGCCGGCATCCAGTTGCCGAGGAAAACGTCAACGTCATCGGATTCGAGCGACGCAAAGGTCACGGGAACCGAGAGGATTTTGACATCAACATCGTAGCCAAGCGCTTCGAGAACGTGCTTGGTTGCTGAGGTGGTCGTCGTGATGTCGGTCCAACCAACATCAGAGAAAGTCACAGTGTTGCAGTCTGCAAATGCGGGCACTGCTGCACAGATCGCAAGCGCCGAAAGCGTTGTCTTCAGTTTCATTGTAGGCTCCTTGTTGGTCGGTTTTTTGTTGATTGACGAGTCAATAAAAATACATCTACCCTCACTTGGCAAGCAATTTTGGTGAGGTTAATGCCCAAGGTCGGAATGGAACCCATACGGCGCGATGCGCTGCTCAAAGCGACGATCGCAGAGATCGGGCGCACGGGAACCATGGACGTAACGGTCAGCCAAATTGCAAAAAAGGCAGGGATGTCTTCTGCCCTCGCACACCATTATTTTGGTGGAAAAGAACAAATATTTCTAGCCGCTATGCGACATACTCTGACGGTTTACGGAGCCGAAGTGCGCGGCGCTCTCGCTATGGCCGAAACGCCAAGGGAACGGCTCAAAGCTATCGTTTGCGCAGGTTTTAGCACAACCAATTTTCGTAAGGATGTGATTGCCGTCTGGCTCAACTTTTACGTCCTCGCGCAACGCTCGGATGAAGCGAATAGGTTGTTGCTCGTCTATAAGGGGCGACTGCATTCGAATCTGGTGCATGCACTGAGACCGCTCGTTGGTGATCGTGCTTCGGATGCTGCGGATAGGATCGGTGGGCTGATCGACGGTATCTACATCAGGCAGGTCCTAGGGGCGACACCCCCTTCTGGCAAAGACGCCGTGCGGCAGGTCTTGACCGCAATTGAACTCGAACTTGGAAACATAAAATGAGCAAGTCTCCGAATATCCTTGTGATTATGGTTGATCAGTTGGCAGGGACGTTTTTCCCCGATGGCCCAGCCGAGTGGCTACATGCTCCAAATCTTAAAAAGCTGGCCGAGCGTTCAACGCGTTTTCAGAACGCCTATTGTGCCTCGCCACTTTGTGCGCCTGCGCGGGCTGCGTTTATGGCGGGTCAGCTTCCTTCGAACACCAAGGTTTATGACAACGCCGCCGAGTTTGCGTCCTCGATTCCAACCTACGCGCATCACTTGCGCCGAGCAGGTTATCAAACCTGCCTTTCTGGAAAGATGCACTTTGTCGGGCCTGATCAGCTTCATGGTTTTGAAGAGCGTCTGACCACGGATATCTATCCTGCTGATTTTGGATGGACCCCTGATTACCGCAAGCCCGGGGAACGGATTGACTGGTGGTATCACAACATGGGGTCTGTGACGGGGGCAGGGGTTGCAGAGATTACAAACCAAATGGAGTACGACGACGAGGTTGCCTATAACGCTTGTCGCAAGCTTTATGATCTTGCCAGAGGGCACGATGCTCGGCCTTGGTGCTTAACTGTCAGCTTCACGCACCCACATGATCCCTATGTTGCGCGCAAGAAATACTGGGATCTGTATGAAGATTGCGAGCATCTTGAACCGAAGATCGCGCCGATCGCTTATGAAGATCAGGATACGCATTCCAAGCGATTGATGGACAGCACAGACTATAAGAATTTTGACATTACTGACGAGGATGTCCGCAAGTCTCGCCGCGCTTACTTTGCGAATATCAGTTATATTGATGATAAGGTTGGCGAAGTACTCGACGTGCTAGAGCGCACCCGTCAGGACGCTTCCATCGTTTTCCTCTCAGATCATGGCGATATGCTGGGTGAACGCGGCATGTGGTTTAAGATGTCCTTTTACGAAGGATCTGCCCGCGTGCCATTGATGATTTCGGCACCCAATATGACGCCGGGCTTGGTCATGACACCTGTTTCCGCGATTGATGTGACGCCCACGCTTTGTGATCTGGCGGGTGTGGATATGGAGACGGTCGCGCCTTGGACTGACGGACATAGCCTCCTGCCACTCGGTCAAGGGCGTGAGCGCAGTGAACCAGTTTACATGGAATATGCCGCCGAAGGGTCCTATGCCCCGATGGTCTCGATTGTGGATGGCCATTACAAATACAACCGTTGCGCTCTCGATCCTGATCAGTTGTTTGATCTGGAAAATGATCCGCACGAGTTGAACAATCTCGCCGGAGACGCCGCCTTTTCCGAGATACTAGCGGGCCTTAAGGCGAAATCAGATGAACAATGGGATGTCGTCCGTTTCGATCTTGAGGTGCGCCAAAGCCAAGCGCGACGCTGGGTGGCCTATGACGCGCTTCGTGCAGGCAAATACGAGCCTTGGGACTTCCAGCCCCAGCTTGACGCCACCAATCGCTATATGCGCAACCACATGGATTTGAACGTGGTCGAAGAGAACCAACGTTTTCCACGGGGAGAATGACATTGGGCGTTGTTGCGACCCGTGATCAATTGGAGAGACCTATGAGGATTGCTGTTTCATTCACCGCGCCGAAAGAGCAACGGAGGGCCTTTTGATGCAGGCAGACTACGTCATTGTAGGTGCAGGGAGCGCTGGTTGCGCAATGGCTTACCGTCTTTCAGAGGCGGGTAAATCGGTCATCGTGATCGAGCATGGTGGCACAGATGCCGGACCGTTTATCCAGATGCCTGCCGCTTTGTCTTATCCCATGAACATGGGGATGTATGATTGGGGTTTTCACTCAGAGCCTGAGCCGCATCTTGGCGGGCGGATTATGGCGACCCCGCGCGGCAAGGTCATAGGCGGATCGTCTTCCATCAATGGTATGATTTATGTGCGTGGTCATGCGAAGGATTTTGATTATTGGGCAGAAAGTGGTGCACATGGTTGGAGCTATGCGGACGTTCTTCCCTATTACAAGCGGATGGAAAACTGGAGCAGTGGTGGCCATGGTGGTGATGAAAGTTGGCGCGGCACTGACGGCCCACTTCACGTTTCGCGCGGCCCTCGTAAGAACCCGCTAACGCGTGCATTTGTCGAGGCAGGGCGACAGGCTGGCTATCCTGTGACGGGCGACTATAACGGCCAGCAACAAGAAGGCTTTGGTCCGTTTGACGCAACGATACATAATGGTGTGCGCTGGTCTGCCGCCAATGCCTATCTCAAACCAGCCCTCCAGCGCTTGAACTGCGATTTGGTGCGCGGTTTTGCCGAGAGAGTCGAGATTAAGGATGGCCGAGCGCGTGGTGTCTGGATTGATCGCGGCAACGGCGCAGAGCTAATCAGCGCAAATGCCGAAGTCATCATTGCGGCATCTTCGATTAACTCGCCCAAATTACTGATGCTTTCGGGGGTCGGTCCAGCTGAAAATCTCGCCGCTCACGGTATCAACGTTGTAGCGGATCGAGCGGGGGTTGGGCAGAACCTTCAAGACCACCTCGAGATGTACATCCAGATGGCGGCGACCCAACCTGTCAGCCTTTATAAATACTGGAATATCTTCATGAAGGGACTGATCGGCGCTCAGTGGCTATTGACCAAGAAAGGCATCGGCGCCTCTAACCAGTTTGAAAGCGCCGCTTTCATCCGTTCGGCAGTTGGCGTTGAGTATCCTGATATTCAGTACCACTTCCTCCCTATTGCTGTGCGCTACGATGGTAAGACTGCTGCTGAAGGTCATGGCTTTCAAGCGCATGTCGGCCCGATGCGCTCGCCTTCAAGGGGGAGTGTCACGCTACGGTCTTCTGATCCCAAAGCATCGCCCAAAATCCTTTTCAATTACATGTCACACGAAAAAGACTGGGCCGATTTCCGGACCTGCATTCGCCTGACCCGAGAAATCTTTGCCCAAGAGGCTTTTCGTCCATATGCCGGCAAGGAAATCCAGCCGGGCGCAGACTGTCAGACTGATGACGAACTGGATGATTTTACGCGCCAGCATGTCGAGAGTGCCTATCACCCCTGCGGCACCTGCAAGATGGGCGATGCGAATGATCCGATGGCCGTCGTCGATCATGAGTGTCGTGTCATCGGTGTCGAAGGACTTCGAGTGGCGGATAGTTCGATTTTCCCTCGGATCACGAATGGCAATCTGAATGCTCCATCAATCATGACGGGAGAAAAGGCGTCAGATCATATACTTGGCCGAACCCCTCTCGCATCTTCGAATGACGAGCCGTGGTTAAATCCAAATTGGCAATCTTCTCAGCGCTAATTTGATTAGGGTCAAAATGGGGAACTGAGGATGCAGTTATTCTGATCTCGACTCAAACGAGGAAGGATAACTGAGATGACCCACGTTCCCCATCAGCTTGCCGAAGAGTTCCCCGAAATGGCTGCTCGTATTAGCGATTTAAAGCAGAGCGATCCCCATTTCGCCGTTGTTGCAGCCAAATACGAAGAGGCTAATCACTTGGTGCATTTGGCAGAAAATAACATCAAGCCGCTTGATGATGTCGAGATGCTGAACCTTCGCAAAGAGCGCCTCGCTCTGAAGGATGAAATCGCTCAACTTCTGGCGAAAGAGGCTGCTTAGTTCGCCTGTGTTTCAATTCGGCTTTGAAGCGCTTCAAAGAACTGGTCCGCAAATTTGCGGGCCAGACTTCGGGCCATGGGCATGCTTTCTCGCGATTGGAAACCACCGAGAATAGTGCGCCCACGATAGCTTAGCTCCGTTCCGCCCTCGACGTCCGAAAGGCAGATGTCGGTAATGCTGTCAGCATATCCCGCAATTCCGCCATGACCCGTACTTCGGATCGAATATGCGGCATGTGGGGCTACCTCTTCGATCGTGGCTCTGCCTGCGAAAGTTACGCTGAGTTTTCCGAAATGCTGTGTCAGGCGGACGTCATAACCTTCGCTCGCCGATCCAGAAAGTTGATCACACCCAGGAAGGCAATGCAAAAGAGCAAGTCGGTTTTGCAGCGCGTCCGACACAACATCGCGATTTGCATTGATCAGGTGAACGCCTGTGAAGACGACTGTAAGTTCTTTGTGATCGTTAATCGACATTATACGGCAAAATTCCACGGTGGTTCGGATCGACCCTAAGTCGTCTTTCCAATGGTGGAACGGCACGTTGATGGCAGTTTTTACGGTCACAGATGCGACAGGAAATGCCAATCGGTTCAAAAGCCTGTGGCGTGTCGGTATCCATATGGTCGGCATAAACTAACGCTGGAGCATGACGCACTTCGCAGCCCAGACCAATTGCAAAGCGGCGGGTTGGCGCATCAAACGCGCCTCCCGATTTGGTCACATCCCGCGCGAGGCAAAAATACCGAATTCCGTCAGGCGTCTCAGCGAGCTGACGAAGCCATCGGTTTGGGCTTTCAAAGGCGCGGTGCACGTTCCAAAGGGGGCAAGCGCCGCCATAGCGCGCAAATTGAAGCGTGGTCGCAGAGTGTCGTTTTGTGATCGTGCCAGCGGGGTCCACGCGCACGAAGAAAAACGGAATACCTTTTGCGCCTGGTCGTTGCAGTGTTGAAAGGCGGTGCGCGACTTGTTCTAGCGAGGCGCCAAAACGGTCGGCAAGCCTTTCTAGGTCGTGACGCGTTTCTTGTGCGGCCTGAAGGAACTTAGTGTAGGGGAGAAGTGCGGCCCCTGCAAAATAGTTCGCCATTCCGACCTTGGCGATGGCACGCGCCTCGGGCGACTGAAACCGCGCAAAATCGAGCGTCGCGTCTAGCAAGTCTTCTTTCGTGATAAGCGCCATTTGCAGAAGAAGCTGAAAGGTTTGCGTTGCTTGGTTGGAGCGGCGCGAAATTACAAGTTTGCGTGTTTCGGCATCGTAATGACGCGTCGTGGAAACGTCTTCAAAGCTGACATTGATACCGCGTCCCTCGAGCAATCGAAGGGCAGAAAGTCGGACATCGCCTGATGGTGCTTGGTTCGCAAAGGTCTCTGCGGCGCGGTCAACAGCATCGATGTAGTTATCGCAATAGTGGAAGAAGTCGCGCACTTCTTCCCAAGGGCTCGGCTGAAGTCGAGCGTCTTCTCGCCCCAAGGCCTCATCCAGCGAGGCAAGTCTTTCGTGAGTTTGACGATAGGCCGAATGTAAATCCAAAAGAGCACGTGCAAGCGCAGGAGCATTTGATGCCGCAAGCCTTAGGTCCGCAATCGATGGGGCCGGACCGGTGAAAACAGGGTCGGCCAAGGCCTCGCGCATGTCTCCAACAAGACGGGCCTCGTCACCGGATTGAAGTTCTGTGACGTCAAACCCAAATTCCTGAGCAAGTGATAGAACAACAGTCGTCGAAACCGGTCTGTTGTTGTTCTCCATCTGGTTCAAATAAGGGAGCGACACGCCGAGTTTGTCTGCAAAAGACCGTTGCGTGAGCCCAAGGCGGCCACGTAATTCGCGCAGTTTTACGCCTGCATAGAGTTTTTGGACGGCCATGACGCACCTTTGCAGAAAGACTTAACTGCAAAGTACGCTTTGCAAATTTTTCCTGCAAGTTTTCTTAGGGTGTATCTTCGAGTAGGCGATTGCGCCGAGCGACAAATAGAATGGAGAGTAAGGCCAACAGGCTGCACGCCATCATGATCGCGCTTAGTGGAAGTTCGCCCCATTTTGGGTTCAGGAACGATCCTGCCAAGGCAGAGAGGAGCGCGCCTCCGCCAAGCAAAAAGAATGAGCTCAAGCCTGAAGCGGTTCCCGCAAGATGTGGTCGGACAGAGAGCGAGCCAGTAGTGGCATTGGGCATGGTGAGGCCATTTCCAACGCCCATAATTGTGCAAAGCCCAAAGAAGAGGAAAACATTATTAAGGTGCAAGAGGCTCAGGCAGAACGAAAAAGTCATGCAGACGAAGGTTACGGTGCAACCGACTACTGTCAGTTTGTCGATCCCAAAACGGATCGCATATTTCCCAGAGAGAAAATTACCATAGGCATATCCGAGCGCTGGCGCGCCAATCGCGACCCCCGTCATTGCGGGCGAGAGATTGAAAATTACGGTCGAAATAAACGATGCTGCCCCAAGTAGTGCGTAGAAGCCACCGGCGGTAAAGCTTGTGCAAGCCACATAGCCCCAGAACCGAGGTGAGCGGAAAAGTTCAGGGTAAGTCTTCACCTGATCTAAGAACTTGGAGTTTCCACCTTTGTAGGTCTCGGGCAGATCAAAATAGGTGAGCCCCCATACGATGAAACCCGTGAGCGCGAGAACGTAAAAACTTGCCTGCCAGCCAAATGCTTGGTCTAGCGCCCCGCCCAGCATTGGCCCTACCATTGGAACAATCGACATGCCCATCGTAACATATCCTATCATCGATGCAGCTTCCGAGGTTGGGTAGACATCGCGAACGACGGCACGAGAGAGCGCCATGCAAGAAGCGATGGTGGCTTGGATGATACGGCAGAACAGGAAAAACTCTATGTTGGTCGCCATCGCGGCGCCGATGCTGGCGAGCGTAAAGAGCGCAATCGTCACCAAAAGGATTGGGCGACGTCCAAAGCGGTCCGAGAGCGGGCCGAAAAAAAGCTGTAGAACTGCTGTGCTCGCAAAATAGCCCGAGACTGACCACTGCATTACGCTGTAGGTCGTATTAAAATACGATGTCATCCCGCTCAATGAGGGAAGAAAGATTGCATTGCTCATTGCGGAAACGCCCGCCAACAATACGAGCGTGATAATATGCGGTGGCGTCGAGCGATCGAGGAGCCGTGCTTTGGTCATTTGTGTCATTGAGATCTCTCGCCCGAAGTGTGTCGGGCCAATTCGTGAGACCATGTGTTGTGCACCTGGGAGATGCAACCCATCTTGGTCAAATTTGCAAGTTTGCTTTTGCAAATTTTAGCTAACTCAAATATTTGCAAATTTGCCCAATTTGTGTAGCCGCGAAAGAATGTTGCGCATATGGTCCGCCCAAAGACCTTAAGGGGACCGAGATGAAAGATATCCTGCAGGAACTCGAAGATCGTCGCCAGACAGCCCGTCTTGGTGGTGGTCAAAAGCGGATCGACGCACAACATTCCAAGGGCAAGTTGACGGCCCGCGAACGCATTGAGCTATTGCTCGATGAGGGCTCTTTCGAAGAGTTCGACATGTTCGTTGCCCATCGCTGCACCGATTTCGGAATGCAAGAACAACGTCCTGCTGGTGATGGCGTTGTCACGGGCTGGGGCACGATCAATGGGCGCATGGTCTATGTCTTTTCGCAAGACTTTACTGTGTTCGGCGGCTCGCTTTCCGAAACTCACGCTCAGAAAATCTGCAAGATCATGGATATGGCGATGCAGAACGGCGCGCCGGTTATTGGTCTGAACGACTCGGGTGGTGCGCGTATTCAAGAAGGCGTTGCCTCGCTCGCGGGATATGCCGAGGTGTTCCAGCGCAACATTATGGCGTCCGGCGTTGTGCCGCAGATTTCGGTAATCATGGGGCCTTGTGCAGGTGGTGCGGTTTATTCGCCCGCGATGACTGACTTTATCTTCATGGTGAAGGACAGCTCTTATATGTTTGTAACCGGCCCTGACGTCGTTAAGACCGTGACGAACGAGGTCGTGACGGCCGAAGAACTCGGTGGTGCTTCGACGCATACCAAGAAGTCTTCGGTTGCTGACGGTGCGTTTGAGAATGACGTTGAGGCTCTTGCCGAAGTGCGTCGCCTTGTTGACTTCCTTCCGCTTAACAACCGTCAAAAGCCCCCGGTGCGTCCGTTCTTTGATGATGTGGCTCGCGTCGAGGATAGCCTCGATACGCTCATTCCTGACAACCCGAATACGCCTTATGACATGAAAGAGCTTATCCATAAGCTTGCTGATGAAGGCGATTTCTATGAGATCCAGGCAGATTACGCGAAGAACATTCTGACCGGTTTTATTCGTCTAGAAGGTTCAACTGTCGGCGTTGTTGCGAACCAGCCGATGGTTCTTGCTGGTTGTCTTGATATCGACTCGTCACGCAAGGCGGCACGTTTCGTGCGCTTCTGTGATGCATTCGAAATTCCAATCCTGACGCTGGTAGACGTTCCTGGTTTCCTTCCAGGCACTTCGCAGGAATACGGCGGCGTTATCAAACATGGCGCGAAGCTTCTCTTTGCATATGGTGAAGCGACGGTTCCCAAAGTGACCGTCATTACCCGTAAGGCATATGGCGGCGCTTATGATGTTATGGCGTCAAAGCACCTTCGTGGTGATTTCAACTATGCATGGCCGACCGCGGAGATTGCCGTGATGGGCGCAAAGGGTGCAACCGAGATCCTTTACCGTTCGGAACTTGGTGATGCCGATAAGATCGCTGCGCGCACCAAGGACTATGAGGATCGCTTTGCGAACCCGTTCGTTGCAGCCGAAAAGGGCTTTATCGACGAGGTCATCCAGCCGCGCTCGACCCGTCGTCGCGTTTGCCGTGCCTTTGCAAGCCTTCGTGGCAAGCAACTCCAGAACCCCTGGAAGAAGCACGACAACATTCCGCTCTAAGGTCTGGAGGAGGCCAAGGACGCGGTCGGCGGAAGCACCTTAGGGGAGCTTCCGCCCAGAATTCATCTAAGGAGTGAGGGCGCATGCGCGCAGCCTTGATCATAGCAATCGGATGCACGGCGCTGGCCGGCGGAGCAGGGGCCTCGAGCCTTTCGCTCGGCTCGGGTCATATCGTCGATCTGATCGAAGTGATCCACGAGGATGCGCCAGCGGTCTCGCGCTTTCGCTTTGTGAACGAAGCGATTGCAAGCCAAGGTCTCGAGTTTTCTGACATCGAGCCTGATCTTGTCGAACTGTGTGAGGGCTATGCTCTTCCGCGACTCGCCGAGGAAAACCGAACTCCAGATCAGGTTGTGATCTCGATTTCAGACCGAAATGTGCCGTTTGGTGAGATTTCTCCCGACGCAATTCAGTTTTTCGACGCCTTTACGATTGAAGGTGCTCGCTGCATGTGGGAGCAGTTTTGATGAACCCACAACATCTTGCGAGGACCCTCACTCCCATGACTGCGTTTGATGCAAACAAGACACAAGGCGCGCCTCTGAGCGCGGCTACATGTCCAGAAACTCCCGAATCTGCTATGATTTACATGTCTGACCGCCCGGTTTGGACACAAAAATCTGGTCACTTGGACGCCATAAGTTCAGGGGCCAACTCAGGCAGTTTCAGGAGTAGTCCATGTCAAAGAGTTTCAAAGTGCTTACCGCACTTGCCTTCCTTGTTGTTGTCGCAGCATGTGCTGACCGCAACGTCGACAACGCAAGCGTCGTCGTCGAACAACCCGCGCTTAGCGTCGAGCCAGTTTACACCGGCAAATACAAATAAGATCAGCAGCGAGCAGGCGACCAAGTCTGCTCGCGCTCCGCTGGCTCTGATCGGGGAGGCAGCGTGATGCAAAAGCACCGTGGTTTCCCTGGTCGCCTACCGAGCTCTGATTTCCAATTTGTCGTGCGTCGCGCCAACAAGAATGGTGCAACCAAAATCTTTGCGCGCGAACGGTTCAAAGATCGCAAGATCGCTGATCGCCGCGCCGACGAAGGATTCATGGCTGCCCTGTGGCACCATTTTGGCGAAGAGCCGTTTGTGCGCGGCAATCTCGACGCCGGCCGTTTGAGCTGGCTTTTTGGCCGCGAAGTCGTTCCAGCCGAAAATCCCTTTGATCCAGAGGATTATGACGCGCTTCTCAAGATCAATGTCGACAAAGCAAAGGTGAGCTTCCCTGACGTCTTTAAAGAGGGAGGCACCGACATGTTTGAGGATGATGACGACTACGAAGATTACGAGGATGACTGGGACTGATGCGCGGGATTTCGCTTGCTATAGAGCAGTTTAAGCAGAAATCGGCCCAAGTAGGGGGCGCCGGTCTCAAAGCTGTTTTTTCAAGCGAAATGCTATGCAACGGTGAGGTTGTTCTCGGCAAAGCCAGCACTTTGGTGGGAACACAATTCCAATTCCGTTACCCTTCCCCGGCTCGGTCAGGTTCCAAAAGGATCAGACCGAGTCTAGGGTGCCACAGTGGGCGGAAATCCACTCGGGTTGGCGGCTACCTTCAAATAGAAGTTGAGTTTGAACAGAATTCGTTGGATTCTAGGAGGAGTATCGAGCTCTTTAAGGAATTGTTTTCATGCTCAAGTCTACTTGGATCATCGCAGCTTCGGCCCTCATCGCACTCGGCGCTTGTATGCCGTCAAATGATGTTGAGCGCGGCGTCGTTGGCGCGGCCATCGGCGCAACCGTTGCAAACCTCACTGGCAATGACTCGGTCACGGGCGCTGCCATCGGCGCAGGCGCAGGCGTATTCTGCGACAACGTCGGCGCATGCTAATAACCAACTGACGTCCTCCTCGGACGTCACTCGAAATCACCTGAACCGCCGTAGGGGACGTCCGTCCTCTGCGGCGGTTTTGCTTTCAAAGGACCCCTGCACATGTTCAAGAAGATCCTGATCGCCAACCGTGGCGAGATTGCTTGCCGCGTCATCAAGACAGCCCGCAAGTTGGGTATCCAAACCGTCGCGATCTATTCCGACGCAGACCGCAATGCGCTCCATGTGCAGATGGCGGACGAGGCTGTTCACATTGGCCCGCCCCCTGCAAATCAGTCTTATATCGTCATCGACAAGGTAATGGATGCGATCAAGAAGTCGGGCGCAGAGGCGGTTCATCCCGGTTATGGTTTCCTTTCCGAGAACGCCAAATTTGCAGAAGCACTTGCAGCTGCCGGTGTCGAATTCGTCGGACCTCCGGTAAAAGCGATTGAAGCAATGGGTGACAAGATCACCTCGAAAAAGATTGCTCAGGAAGCAGGCGTTAACACCGTCCCCGGCTATATGGGGCTGATCGCGGACGCAGAAGAGGCTGTGAAGATCTCGAATGAGATTGGCTATCCTGTCATGATCAAAGCATCGGCAGGCGGCGGCGGTAAGGGCATGCGCATCGCATGGAACGACACAGAAGCCCGTGAAGGCTTTGAGTCCTCGAAGAACGAAGCTGCCAACTCATTCGGTGACGACCGTATCTTTATCGAAAAGTTCGTCACCCAACCGCGTCACATCGAAATTCAGGTGCTCGCCGACAAGCATGGCAACTGCGTTTATCTGCATGAACGCGAATGTTCGATCCAGCGCCGCAATCAAAAGGTTGTTGAAGAGGCGCCGTCGCCGTTCCTTGATGAAGCCACCCGCAAAGCAATGGGCGAGC
>JAYPUF010000022.1:0-29993 GCA_038133925.1 Marivivens sp.
TGTGACCGAGAAGAGCTTTGACGTCGCGCTTCTTCGAATCAAAACGCGTGCGCTTCTCACCTTTATCATTATTTTCATGATCTTCTCGGGCGTCGTCGGTGTCCTTTGGGTTGGTGCCCGTGATGTTGCCGTCGGCGTCATGACTGTGGGAGAACAGGTTCAGTTCGTCATCTACGCGATCATGGTAGCGGGCGCCGTTGGCGCTCTGACCGAGATTTGGAGCGAACTTCAACGCGCGGCAGGTGCTACTGAGCGTTTGGTCGAGCTGTTGAACGCCGAAGATAGCGTCGCCGATCAGTCTGCACCCGAAGCGGTCGGAGCCATGAACCGCGGCAAAATCGAGTTCGACGCTGTGACGTTCCACTATCCAAGTCGTCCGAATATGCCTGCGCTTCACAACATTAGCCTCACAGTTGCGCCTGGGGAGACAGTTGCGCTTGTTGGGCCAAGCGGTGCGGGTAAGTCAACGATCATCCAGCTTTTGTTGCGTTTTTATGATCCGAACTCTGGTTCTATCCGCATCGGGGGGCAAGATCTTCGAGACGTCGCGCGTTCGGAGTTCCGCAAAGGGATTGCGCTTGTTCCGCAGGACCCTGTGATTTTTGCAGATACCGCCCGTGAGAACATCCGCTTTGGCCGCCCCGAAGCAACGGATGAAGAAGTTGAGGCCGCTGCAAAGGCAGCTGCCGCACATGAGTTCCTTTCAATCCTTCCCGAAGGTTATGACACTTATGTTGGCGAGCGCGGGGTTATGCTGTCTGGCGGTCAAAAGCAGCGTATTGCAATTGCCCGCGCGATCCTGCGTGACGCTCCGATCCTATTGTTGGACGAAGCGACAAGTGCACTGGATGCCGAAAGCGAGCGTTTGGTTCAGCAAGCCGTAGATAAATTGGCAATGGATCGCACCACGCTTATCGTAGCACACCGTCTCGCAACGGTAAAAAAGGCTGACCGCATTGTCGTTTTTGATCAGGGGCAAATCGTTGCCCAAGGCACGCATGATCAGCTTGTCGCAGAGGGCGGGCTCTATGCGCGCCTTGCGAAACTTCAATTTACCGAAGGTCTAGCAGCAGAATAATTGCGTTTCGTCGCGTAATCCTTGCGCCTTTAGATGGAATTTACCATCTTGATCCAAAGGGAGAAGCCGCAGTCAACGCGGTAGCAAGGGAGAACGCTATGCCTTATGCATCGATCGCTGATCGTGATGCCATTGTCGCGGAAATGCCTTGGGACAGCCGAGAGCTGCCAACGACTACCTATGACATGCTTTGCAAAACGGTTGAAAAGTTTCCAAATCGCGACGCAACCAGCTTCCAAATCTTCTCGGACCCCACGAGCAAGAAGGAAACACTTAGCTGGGGCGAGCTGAAGGAAAAGGTTTGCCAGACTGCAAACATGCTGCGCGATCTCGGGGTAGGCGAGGATGATACAGTTGCTTATCTCTTGCCCAACTGCACCGAGGCGATCCTAACCTATATCGGCGGCCAAGTTGCGGGGAAGGTGAACCCGATTAACCCGCTGCTCGATCCCGAGCATATCGCGGGCATCATGCGCGAAACCAACGCCAAGGTTCTCGTTACGCTTCGTGCTTTTCCCAAGACCGATGTGGCTCAGAAAGCTGCGGATGCGGTCGCTCTCGCGCCCAATGTTAAGGCCATCGTTGAGGTGGACCTCGTGCGGTATCTGACTGGCGCAAAGCGTCTTATCGTTCCGTTGATCCGCCCAAAGGTCAAAGTGACCCACAAGGCAAAGGTCATCGACTTCAATCGCACTATGAACACCAAGGCCAAAGAGCTTGCCTTTGCGCCTTCGTCGGAGGACCGCGTTGCGGCGCTCTTTCATACGGGTGGCACCACGGGTCTTCCCAAGGTCGCTCAGCATCGGTTTTCGGGGATTGTTTATAACTCGTGGCTTGGCGCTCGTCTTCTTTTCACCGAGCAAGACGTGCAGATGTGTCCGCTCCCGCTTTTCCATGTTTTTGCAACCATTGTGTCGCTCGGCGCGTCGTTGTCCTCTGGGGCGCATTTCGTCATTCCGACACCTCAGGGCTATCGCGGTGAGGGCGTATTCGACAACTTCTGGAAGCTATGTGAGCGGTACAGGGCGACCTTCATGATTACCGTGCCGACTGCGATGTCGGCGCTGATGCAGCGGCCAGTTGATGCCGATATTTCTTCGTTGCGCCTTGCATTTTGTGGCTCTGCCCCCCTTCCACTTGAGCTTTACAAGCGGTTCGAGGCTGCCGCGGGTGTGACTATTTGTGAAGGCTACGGCCTTACCGAAGCTACATGTCTGGTGTCGATTAACCCGCCAGATGGCGAGAAGAAAGTCGGCTCGATCGGCATCCCATTCCCCTATACCGACGTTCAAATCGTAGATACTGCGACGCAAAAGATACTTGGCCGCGACGAGGTGGGTGAAATTTGTGTATCCAACCCCGGTGTGTCTTTGGGGCACACCTATACCGACGTGAGCAAGAATGTTTCTCTCTATTATCCCGGCCCAAAGAGCGAGACCCAGTACTTGCGCACTGGCGACCTTGGCCGACTTGATAATGACGGCTACCTTTGGATCACGGGGCGGGCAAAAGATCTAATCATTCGCGGCGGTCACAATATCGATCCCGCCGAGATTGAAGAGGCACTTGCAGGCCATCCGTCGATTGCCTTTGCGGGTGCCATCGGGCAGCCCGATGCACATGCGGGTGAAATCCCTTGTGCGTATGTTGAACTGGTGGCGGGTGCTTCGGTAAGCGAAGATGAACTTATGGCATATGCCGCCGAAAAGATTCACGAGCGAGCAGCAGTGCCGAAGCACATCGAGATTTTGCCTGAACTGCCCAAAACAGCGGTTGGTAAGATCTTTAAACCTGACCTGCGCCGTCTAGCGATAACGCGTATCTATAATGCGGCTCTTTCGAATGCAGATGTGGCGGCTGAGGTCAAAGAGGTGATCGAAGATAAGAAGCTCGGCCTCGTTGCTTGCCTCGCTAAGACGGGCACCGTTACAGATGACGATGTGGTCAAAGCACTTGGGGCATTTACGCGGCCTTGGCGCTGGGCGTGATCCTGAGGCAATAAAAAACCCGCCGAATGGCGGGTTTTTCTTTAAGTGCGAACGCCAGCAAAGCGTTGTTGCCACTCTTCGCGTTCTTCATCCGTGATCTTGCGGAAGAGATTTTCGGGAACCTCAAAGGCGTGACCGGCGGGGAGCGCCGCAAGCGCGGTCTCTACGCTGTCTGGCCAAGCGCTGTCCTCGGTCTTCATTGCCGCAAGCATCGTCGCTGAAGCATCAGGAATGAACGGGGCCGACAGGATCGCATAAAGACGGATGAGGTTGAGACCGAACCGCACCTGCATCGCCGCCTTTTCAGGGTCTTCCTTAAAGGTCGACCAAGGCGCAGCGTCCTGCAGGTATTCGTTGCCGATCACCCAGATAGCGCGCAGCTCGCCAGCAGCTTTGCGCACTTCGATTGCGTCCATAAAGCCTTGGTAAGCGGTCAGTCGCTCGGCAAGTGCAGCCATGACTTCGGCTTCTTTTGCACCAAACGCGCCGCCTGCAGGGACCTCTTCACCAAACTTGGAACGGCAGAACTTTGTGATGCGGCTGACAAAGTTTCCAAGCACATCGGCGAGGTCTTTGTTGACCGACTGCTGGAAATTCTCCCACGTGAATTCAGAGTCAGAGCTTTCCGGTGCATGGCTCAGGAGCCACCAACGCCAATAGTCAGAGGGCAGGATTTCAAGTGCCTGATCCATGAATACGCCGCGACCGCGCGAGGTCGAGAACTGGCCGCCGTCATAATTCAGGTAGTTGAACGACTTGATGTAGTCGACAAGCTTCCATGGCTCGCCCGAGCCGATGATGGTGCAGGGGAAGGAAAGCGTATGGAACGGCACGTTATCCTTACCCATGAATTGAGTATAAGTGACGTCGTCCGCGCCCTTGTCCGTACGCCACCAGCGCTCCCAGTCCATTCCTTTGCCGGCAGCGACCCATTCCTGCGAGCAGGCGATGTATTCGATAGGAGCATCAAACCAGACGTAGAAGACTTTGCCTTCCATGCCCGGCCAATCCTGATCGCCCTTTTTAACAGGGACGCCCCAGTCGAGGTCACGGGTAATGCCTCTGTCCTGAAGGCCGTCGCCGTCGCGTAGCCACTTTTTGGCGATCGAGGTGGTCAGCACCGGCCAGTCGGTCTTGCTGTCGATCCAAGCGTCGAGCTGATCGCGCAGCTGGGTTTGACGAAGGTAAAGGTGCTTGGTTTCGCGCATTTCAAGATCGGTTGAACCTGAAATGGTTGAATGTGGGTTGATGAGGTCCACTGGGTCAAGTTGCTTGGTGCAGTTGTCACACTGGTCACCGCGCGCGCTGTCAAAACCACAATTGGGGCAGGTGCCTTCGATATAGCGGTCTGGCAGATAGCGGCCATCAGCGTGACTATACATCTGGGTCTCGTTGACCTCAGCAATAAGGCCGGCATCTGCAAGACGGCCCGCAAAGTGCTGGGTCAGCTTCTGGTTTTCATCCGAAGACGAGCGCCCAAAGTGATCAAATGACAATCGGAAGCCATCAGCGATTTTAGCTTGAACGGCATGCATCTCGGCGCAGTATTCAGCAACGGGTTTGCCTGCCTTCGCCGCGGCGAGTTCCGCCGGCGTGCCGTGTTCATCGGTCGAACAAAGGAAAAGCACTTCGTTGCCGCGACCGCGTTGATAGCGCGCAAAGAGATCGGCAGGAAGTTGGCTTCCGACAAGGTTGCCGAGGTGTTTGATCCCGTTGATATAGGGAATGGCCGAAGTAATGAGATGGCGTGCCATGCGAGCCTCTTAATCAGATTTGTAAGCGGTTTAACGTGGAGAACTCCAAAGAGCCAGTGCCTAGGGGCAGGCTAAAACATTGGGTGCGCAAAAAACTATCGAGCCTCTTGCCCTTGGCAGGGATCAGGCTAGGGTTTGCGCCCAAACGAAGGGGAACGAAATGGAAAAGATTGCACTAGGCCGCACTGGAATCGAAGTCACCAAATGGTGCCTTGGAACAATGACCTATGGAACGCACACCAAGCAAGACGACGCCGATCGTCAGCTGGACATGGCGCTCGAAGCGGGGATCAATTTTGTTGACACCGCCGAGATGTATCCTGTGAACCCAGTCGCGCAGGAAACCGTCGGAATGACCGAGGAGACCATTGGCAATTGGATCGCCAAGTCGGGGCGCCGCGGCGAATACATCCTTGCTTCCAAGGTGTCGGGCCCTAATGGCGGCTTCTTCCGCGATGGCCGTTGCTTTGATGGTTCGAACATCGAGCAGGCAATCGACGACTCTTTGCGCCGTTTGCAAACCGATTACATCGACCTCTATCAACTGCACTGGCCTTTGCGCGGCTCATACCATTTCCGTCAAAACTGGGGTTTTGCAGCCAAACCCGATAATCGCCAGAAAACGCTCGACCATATGGCAGGCGTCGTAACTGCGCTTCAGCGTGCAATTGATGCCGGAAAAATCCGTGCTTTTGGTCTCTCGAACGAAAGCGCTTGGGGCACAACGCGTTGGATCGATGTCGCTGAACAGGTCGGTGGACCGCGCGTTGCCAGTATCCAAAACGAGTATTCGCTCCTCTGCCGTCTCTATGACACCGATCTTGCCGAAGTTGCGGTGAATGAGGATGTTCTACTTGCGTCTTATTCGCCGCTCGCATGTGGTCTGTTGACGGGAAAGTATCAGAACGGCGCGCTTCCCGAAGGGAGCCGTCTTGCGCTGAACGGAGATCTCGGTGGCCGCAAGACAGACCGCGTGTTTGATGCGACGCAAGCTTATCTCGATATCGCTGCAAAGCATGGCCTCGATCCGGTTCACATGGCAATGGTATGGCAAGACACACGTCCATTCCCGATCTCCGCGATTTTTGGTGCGACGACGAGCGAGCAGCTTGAACGTATTCTGGCCGGCAAGGACGTAAAGCTAAGCGATGACGTTCTTAAGGACATCGAGATTGCGCACAAAGCGCATCCGATGCCGTTCTAGGATGCGCGCGGCAATTTTATTGACCGCGTTCTTGGGGCTCGCCGCGTGCGGTGGCGGGCTCTTTGAAAGCTATCGTGATCGGTCTGTCGCGATTTCTTCGCAAGCGAACTTTCAACCTGAGCGCTATCTTGGAACGTGGCACGAAGTGGCGCGTTTCCCAGTTCCGTTTGAAAAGAACTGCGTTGGGGTGACTGCGGAATATGGCCTTTTGCCAGACGGCGATGTTTCTGTCTTCAATACCTGCCGAAACGGGGACGGAAGTGTCCGATCGACCATCAAAGGCAAAGCTGAAATTGTTGGACCAGGTCGGCTCAAAGTGAGCTTTCCATCAATCCCTTTCGTCAAATCGGACTATTGGGTCCTATGGGTGGATCAAGACTATCGGACTGCTGTCGTGGGGGCACCGGACGGCCAATCTGGCTGGATCCTCAACCGCACACCTGAAATTTCTGCTGACCGCCTTAAGGCTGCGACAGATATTCTTGGCTATAACGGCTACGACCTGTCTCGGCTTGAGCTGCTGAAATAAGCTTCGAGTGGGCTCTGGCCGTCCAATCGTGCGACTGTGTGAGCCTCGTCGTCGTTGCGAAAGAACGGAACTGAGGTCGGCGGGCCTTCTAAATCAAGGTTCGCCGCAACCTCGGCCAACACGCATTCGGTAATAAACGGCAGATCAAACTTACGCGCGTCACTCAGTGGAACCCACTGGAGATGCGAAAGCTCGTCCTCTGCCCGTGAGAAATCGTCTGGGTCAGAGGTCAGACGGGAAGCGTCTACAAGAAAGAAGCGCGCGTCAAATCGACGAGGACGGCCCTTGGGTGTAACGGCGCGGAAAATGAACTCTAGTCCCTCAAAACTGGGTGCATGACCTGTTGCAGCGTAGCCGCGCCAACCTTTTGGCGCGTCCTGCCAGCTCTGTAGCGCACCAAGGATCAGTCCCGTTTCTTCAAAGAGTTCGCGAATGGCCGCGGCGGCAAGAGCAGTTGGCGGTAAGGCGCTTTCTAATGTAAGGCGCGCATTGCAAACCTCAGAGAGTGCGCCTGCGACAGGAACAATTGCGTCGACAGCATCGACCGCACCGCCTGGAAAAACGAATTTGCTTGGCATGAAAGCCGCATTCGCACCGCGCTGCCCCATGAGGATCGACGGATTGGTCTTGCGGTCTCGGATTACGACAAGCGTCGCGGCATCACGAAGTGGTGTTTCAGACATGCCAGCCTCTTTTGATCTCAAAAGAGCTTAGTCCTCGGCGCGACCAAACCCGTGCATACGCTTGGCCCATTGAATGCCGATCACCAGCCCCTTGAGACGTGGTAACAGGAAAAGGGACAGCGCGACACAGCCAACGGTAAACATTGTCGCCATGACCAGTGGATCAGGGCGGAACTGGACGAATACGATATGGATCAGCGGCGCCATGATATGACCAACCACGAGAATGGTCAGATAGGCGGGACCGTCATCTGCACGATGATGAGATAGTTCTTCGCGACACGCCGGACAGCGATCATTGACCTTGAGATAGCCCGAAAACAACGGGCCTTCGCCGCAGCTTGGGCAACGACGGCGCAATCCGCGCAGTACGGCGGTCTTTGTCGAGCGTTCTTCAGATGTGATGTCAGTCGTGTGGATCATGCAGCGTCTCCAGTTCGAGACACACATGCGACTTTAGGAGGAACAAAAAAAGAGGACAATCTGTCCTTGCGGCTGGATGTCGCGCAGATAGGCCAAAAAAATGTGCACGAGAAGCGACGGAAGCTTGGTTGGAGGGCGTATTAATGTCGATCATGGCAGTTGAGGGCCGGATCAGAACCCAAACGACGACCTCGTAAAAGGATATAAAAATGAAAAAGAAAATCGTTCTCGCTGCACTCGTTGCTGCTCTCGGCTCTACCGCAGTCTACGCAGATACGGGCCGTGGCCTAGGCGGAATGCAGGCAACGAGCTTTGCCGATCTCGACACCGACGGCGATGGCAATGTCACACTGGCTGAGCTTCAGGCGCTTCCGGCGGCTCGGTTCGCCGCTGCTGATACCGATGGAGATGGCTCGCTAAGCGCTGAAGAAATCGCTGCAATGGTCGCCGCACAAGCTCAGGCACGTTCGGCTGACATGGCGACAAAAATGCTCGAGCGGCTCGACGCCAATGATGATGGCGTGCTGAGCGCTGACGAACTCGCTGCACCATCGGATGATCGCTCTGAACGTATGTTCTCGCGTCTTGATGCAGACTCGGACGGCAACGTTACTCAAGAAGAGTATGATGCCGCAGCGTCTGCCCGTCCTGAGCGGGGCGGAAATGCAAAAGGCCACGGCGATCAAGGACGCCATGGGAACGAGGGCCACGGTTCGGGTGGTAAAGCGGGTGGCCGCGGCAACTAAGTTCCTTTGCGCGGGAGGCCCGCCCCCAGCGGGTCTCCACAATGGATCATCGAGAGATTGCCACAAGCTGACAGAGCGGATAGCACACTAGACTATGACACTAGCTGCCTTGCAGGATAACGAAATTCCCGATGGTGCGCTCCTTGTCGCTTATGCAAACGGCGATCAGGATGCTGCCCGTATCCTCGCGGCCAGACTCGCGCCCAGATCTTTGTCACAGGCATATAGAATGCTTGGCGATCAGGCCGAAGCAGAAGATGTTACTCAGGAAGCCTTGATCCGACTTTGGCGGATTGCGCCTGAGTGGCGGCAAGATGAAGCTCAAGTTTCGACATGGCTTTATCGCGTGACGTCGAACCTTTGCACGGATCGCTTGCGCAAACGGAAACGAAATGTCGGGATCGATACGATCGCGGAACCTGAAAGTGGCGCCCCTTCGGTGGCAGAGCAAATGCAGGAACGCACAAGAATTCAGGCGCTTCAGGATGCGCTGGCTCAATTGCCCGAACGGCAAGCTCAGGCCGTGTCCTTGCGTCACCTCGATGGTCTCAACAATCCTGAGATCGCCGAAATTATGGAGATAAGCGTTGAGGCCGTGGAAAGCCTGACAGCGCGTGGCAAGAGAGCGTTGGCCGCGATATTGGCAGGCCGGAAAGCTGAATTGGGGTATGAAAATGACCAATGACAAGCACGATATGAACGACTTTGACCTAGACGAGGTTTTCGCTGCCGCGCGTCGCGCCGAGCCTGTGTTGAGCGATGACTTTATGGCGCGCATCCTCGCGGATGCGGCTATGGTCCACGAAGAGCGTTCGGCCCCGACTGTCCCTACGTCTGTGGAAACTGGCGGTTTTCTTACGATGCTTTGGAGCATGCTGGGCGGATGGGCAGGTACTGGCGGTCTTGCAGCGGCAGCTGTTGCAGGTCTTTGGATTGGAATTGCGCCACCCGATGCGCTCTCAGTCATTGACGAGGCCATTTGGGGCACGAGCGTAGACCTTTCGGTCTTTACCTCTGGCGACATCCTCGGTGTGGAAGGGTAATTCATGAGTGAACAAGTCAAATCCCGCTTTAAGAAGCTGACCGAAGGCAAAGCTCTCAAGGTCGCTTTCGTCATTTCTCTTGCGATGAACGTGATGGTGATCGGTGTGATTGGTGGTGGTGTGCTGAACGGCAAACGCCCTGCGCCGATGGGGGGCTATGATGTGAGCCTCGGTGAATTCGGCAAAGCACTTTCGCGCGATGAGCGTGCTAAAATTCGCAATGATTTGCGTGCAAACCCAAATTTCCGTCTCCCGTCGCGTGCTACTCGCGAGGCCTCGGTGCAAGAATTCATCACCGCGGTACGTGCCGAACCCTTTGATGTCACAGTTATCGAAGGTATTTTTGCAGCTCAGCGCGATCGCGGGGCTCAGGCGATGCAGGCAGTTCAGGATGCTCTTGTAAAGCGTCTGGTTGAAATGACTGCACAAGAGCGTCAGGCATTTGCGGATCGTGTCGCAAGTTTTGCGAGCCACGACAAGCAACCCGATCGTTAAGAGGCCTGGGCGCTCACACTGACTGTGTTGCGCCCTGCAAGTTTAGAACGATAAAGCGCAGCGTCTGCCTGTTCCATCGGGCACGCATTGCGCTCGCCCGCCAATCCGCCAAGTGCAACTCCAATAGAGACGGTTACGCCAATCGCACCGCCCGCGAGTTCTGCATATATTGGAGTGCTTTCGATACGGTCTCGTAATCGTTCTGCCATGGATTGGGCGGCACCGAGGTCGGTATCTGGCATCACAACTACGAATTCTTCGCCGCCAAACCTCGCGACAAGATCATTGGATCGCACGCTTTGCTTCAGGAGAGCGGAAATCGCTATGAGCGTTTGATCCCCAACAGCATGACCATAGGTGTCGTTGATGCGCTTGAAATGATCGACGTCGATCGCAAGAACAGCATAGGTGCTCGCATTTTCGCGGGCGTGATCGGATATCGCCTGGATATGGGGTTCTGCATAGCGACGATTATGGAGTCCTGTAAGGGTATCGGTTAGGGCGGCTTCGACCCCATTCCTAAGTGTCGCGCGAAGTCGTTCGAGTTTTTGTTTGCGAAAATGCAGCTTTCCAATGCGGATCGTGATCTCGTCGTGGCTCGCATCACTCGGCACAGTGTCAGAGGCCCCTAGGTCAAGTGCGAGGGCCGCTATCGCAGAGCCATCTTCGGGGACGATGACGAGTTGTTCTGCGTTGCGCGTGTCCGACCTACTACGAAGTTCAGTTATCAAACGCAGCGCATGCCCTTGCACAATAGCAGTCAGGCTTTCACGGCCATCTATCAGTAGAATATCAGGTGGTGGATTTGTGGGCGGCAGAGGATTCAAGGGGTCCTGACAGCTAACGACAAAGCGCCCACCTGTCTCCAATGCTTGTACGAGGGTGCGTGCGCGTATTGGAACGGGTGTAAAGATAAGAACCCGTGCAGGACGGGTGAAACTCTCATTTTGTTCGGCGAACCCAAGTGCGCGTTCGGTCGCAAACCCCAACGGGCGTTCGCCTGCGTTCAGGCGCAGGAGGCTTCGGATACGAGCAAAGAGATGCGTGTCACTGGTTGCATGATTGATCGCGTCATCCGCGCCAGCTGATAGCCAATCAACGCGATTTCGTTTGTCCGCCGGCCCGAGTGCAAGGATGGGAATATGCGCCGTTTCCACGCCGAGCCGGAAAGCCGCGCAAAACTCTCGAATTGCTGGTAGCCCAGTTCCCATAGCGACGATGAGCAGGTCGGGCTTTTCCTTTGAAAGGCCAAGGCCCGCATCTTCGCAGTTCGCGTAAGCAGTAACTTCAAAACCAGCACTTTGAAGGCGAACCTTTAGGAGAATTCGGTGTGTTGTTGATGAATCAAGGACAAGAATTTTGCCTGACATGTTGAATTTCCTCGCACGATGCGGATAGCTCCGGTTTGAGTAAAATTGATCCAAACTTGTTAAGAAAACATTGCCGATAGCATTGGAGCGCTCATGAAACCGGAACAGGCAGAGACACTTGCACTTCGGGCTTTGGCTTGGCTGGCCGGAAATGACGAACTTTGCCCTATCTTCATGGGATCAACGGGTACATCTGTAGCTGACATGAAAGAACGTGCCGCCGATCCTTCGTTTCTGGCTTCAGTGTTGGAGTTTCTGACGATGGACGATTCTTGGGTGATCTCGTTCTGCGACGCACATGGCTATGCCTATGAAGAGCCGCTGCGCGCACGCTATGCTCTTCCCGGCGCAGAGCAGGTGCACTGGACATGAAGGGGCTGGTTTTTGACAAAGACGGCACGCTCTTCGATTTCAACGCAACGTGGGGCCCCTATGCCAAGCTCTTGCTGACCGAGCTTTCGCGGGACGATGCGCATCTTGATCAGTTGGCATCGCTCATGGGCGTGAATATCGCTGAGGCCCGTTTTACCCCCGATAGTGTCTTCATCGCGGAAACCGCAAACGTTTGGACTGCGCTTCTCGTGCCGCATTTGGGGATTTCTCAAGAACAACTCTTCGAGCTTGTGAGCGACAAAGCTATGCGCGTTCCACAAGTCCCCGCGATTGATCTTGTACCTTATTTCGCGAACCTCAAAGAGCAAGGCTATGTGCTTGGAATTGCGACGAATGACACTGAGGCACCCGCGCGTTCGCATCTAGCTGCAAACGGGGTGCTGGAGTTTTTTGATTTTGTAGCAGGGGCGGATAGCGGGTTTGGCGCAAAGCCTCAATGTGGTCAGCTCAATGCTTTTTGTACGGCGACAGGACTTGCACCGCAGGACTGCGCCATGATCGGAGATAGTCTCCACGATCTACATGCTGGGCGTGATGCAGGGATGACGCCAGTGGCCGTTCTGACAGGGCCAATGCCGCGGCACGTGCTTGAACCACATGCCGCAGTTGTTCTCGAAACGATTGCCGAGTTGCCCGCTTGGCTTACTTTGTAACGCCGAGACATTCCGCCAGCGTGACGAGTATTCCGCTCAGAAGGGCGCGGTAATATTCGGCGCCGCTTAGTGCACTGTTCCCCATCGGATTGACCTGCGCAATTTTTGCATCTGTGCCTTCTGCGATGAGCGCGGCCAAATCAGGATTGCTCTGCGGGTCTGTTAGAATGCATGCAATGTTTTGCTCTAAGACCTGCGCTTTCAGAGCGGCGATATGCGCGGGGCCAGATGCAGTTGCGTCTGAAAGAGCGATGGCGCCGGATGCCGGCAGATCGAGTGCCATTTCCAAATACTGAAAGCTGTCGTGCGATACGAGATAACTCTTGCCGCTTAGCTTTTGTGCCTCTGACTTCAGAGCAATCTCTAAGGCATTCATTTCCATTGCAAAAGTCTGGGCATTCGAGGACACCTCGACACCCGCCAAGTTATTCTCGGTCAACACGTCAGCAAGATTCTCCGCCCATGTGGCCGCATTGCGCGCCGAAAGCCACGCATGAGGATCTATATTGCCATGGTCATGTTCATCTTCGTGCCCATGTTCTTCTTCATGTTCGCCTATCTGCTCCAATTCACGAAGTGATAGGGGCTCCCATCCGTTGGAGGTCAGCGTTTCGATGATGAGTGTGTTGGCGTCGAGGCCCTCGATGGCCTGCTCCATCCAAGGCGCAATGGCCTCACCCGTCCAAAACACAACATCAGCGCCATGCAGCATGCGTGCATCCGAGGGCCGCAAAGCGAAGTCATGTGGTGAGCCGCCTTCGGGAAGGAGGGCGCGTACTTCGACATCGGGGCCAACAACTGCTGATGCGATCGCGGCGAGTGGAGGAATATCTGTCACAATGGTGAGGGTTTCAGCATGTGCAGGGAGTGACAAAAGCAAAAGGGGGAGGGATCGAATCAGCATGGTTCTTCTTGTGCAGTCTCAATATGGCGGATATAGAGGTTACGTTATAACATCACAAGGCAGAGTTTCATGACGAGCGCCAAAGGATTTTCTCAGCACGATCACCACAGTTGTGTAGATGATGCTATCGCAGCGGCAGAGCGTTTTTGCGCAGAGCAGGGGCTCCAGTTGACGCCCGTACGCCGGCGCGCACTGGAGATTCTGCTCGAGTCGCATCAAGCGATGGGCGCCTATGATGTGCTCGCCCGTTTGGACAAAGACGGTTTTGGCTCTAAGCCGCCAGTGGCATATCGTGCTCTTGGCTTTCTGGTGGACAACGGCTTTGCGCATCGGATCGAGAGACTAAACGCCTTTGTCGCATGCACACACCCTGGCGCCGAGCACGACCCAGCCTTCATGATTTGCCGTAGCTGTCACAAAGTCGCGGAAGCCGAGGCTCCACGCGGCGCCCTGTTGAAAGGCAGCGCTGACGAGGCAGGTTTCGTGATTGAACAGACGGTCATGGAGGCAGAAGGGCTATGCCCATCCTGCCAAAGGAGCGATGTATGATCCTTCTCGAAGCTAAGAATTTGTCGGCAGGACACGGCGGTGAACAGGCGGTTCTTGAGAACGTTTCGCTGACTATTAGGCGCGGAGAGATCGTAACGATCGTAGGGCCGAACGGTTCGGGCAAATCTACGCTGCTTCGCTCACTTATCGGTGCCATCAAGCCTACGGGTGGGCGGATTGAGCGAATGGCGGGGCTAAAGATTGGTTATGTCCCGCAAAAGCTCCATATCGATCCAACACTGCCGATCACGGTGCGACGGTTTCTCGATTTGCCGCGCCGCGTGACCAATCAAGCCGCCAGTGCAGCTTTGACCAAAGCGGGTGCGCCCGATTTGCAGGACCGGCAAATGACACAGCTTTCGGGTGGTCAGTTCCAAAGGGTTCTTCTGGCGCGTGCGATCTTGGGTGAGCCTGATCTCCTGATCCTTGATGAGGCAACTCAGGGCCTTGATCAGCCCGGTTCGGCCCATTTCTACCGTCAAATCGAGGAAGTCCGCGACACTCTCGGCTGTGCAGTCCTCATGGTTAGTCACGAACTCCACGTCGTCATGAGCGCGTCTGATCGCGTCATTTGCCTCAATGGTCACATCTGCTGTGAAGGCTCCCCAGCAGTTGTTTCTGCGGCTCCCGCCTACCGCGAGCTATTCGGAACAGGGACGGGGGGCGCTTTGGCTCTTTATCGGCACGAACACGACCATGAGCACGACCATGACCACGCGCACGATCACCACCATCATCACCACGAGGATGCTCACTGATGCTTGACGATTTTCTTGTGCGTGCCGCGTTGGGCGCTGTCGGAACTGCCTTGGCCGCAGGGCTCCTTGGGTGTTTCGTCGTCTGGAGAAGAATGGCTTATTTCGGTGATGCGACGGCGCATGCTGCAATCCTTGGCGTGGCTCTCTCGCTTGGTTTTTCGGTGTCGATTTTTGCTGGTGTTGCAGGCATCGCATTACTCATGGCGCTGAGCATTTTTGCGCTGTCTGGCAAAGGCTATGCAGTGGATACGGTTCTAGGTGTATTGGCACATGGAGCGCTTGCGACGGGTCTTGTTGCTGTGTCGCTGATTCCAGGTGCAAGGATCAATCTCGATGCTTATCTTTTTGGAGACGTGCTAACAGTATCCAAAACAGATTTGGCGATCATTTGGGGAGGTGCCGCCTTGGTAGCTTTGGTGCTTTGGCGACATTGGTCAGCGCTTTTGACGTCTACCTTGAACCCAGATTTGGCCTATGCCGCTGGTCTCAATCCACGCCGAGAGCAACTTGTGCTCACGCTTTTACTTGCAGCAGTGGTCGCCGTATCAATCAAAGTGGTTGGCGCGCTGTTGATAACGGCGCTTCTTGTCATCCCCGCTGCTACAGCCCGAGGCCTTTCACGCACACCAGAACGGATGGCAGTCATCGCGGCGATTTTGGGTGTTATCGCCGCGATTGGTGGGCTTGAAGTGTCGCTCTATCTTGATACCCCTGTCGGCCCATCAATCGTGGTCGTCGCGGCTGCGATGTTTGCTCTCTCGACGCTCAGAGGTGCAATGAGCCGTTAGACGTCCATCCAGATCGTTACCGGCCCGTCATTGACGAGGGCGACCTGCATATCGGCCCCGAACTTGCCGCAGGCAGTCGGGATGCCCAAGGCTGCAACGTCCTTTTTGAACAGCTCATAAAGCCGCTCGCCTTCGTCTGGACGGGCGGCATAGCTAAATCCGGGACGATTTCCGCGAGATGTGTCAGCGGCAAGAGTGAACTGGCTCACGATAAGAGCAGAACCACCAATGTCCATGATCGAGCGGTTCATCTTGCCGTCTTCATCTTTGAAGATGCGAAGCTTTGATATCTTGGCAGCGAGCTGAGCGCTCTTGGCGTCTTCATCGCCTTCCATTGCACAGATCAAGATCAATAGACCCTGAGCGATTTCGCCGATAACCTCTCCGTCGACCTTTACAGAAGCCTCGGAAACGCGTTGCAGGAGCGCTCTCACAGCTCGTTCGCCCAAGGCGGGTTCGCCCCAGCGCGGGACACTGTGACGGCGGCCGCTTGCACGCCGAGGGTAAGGGCGGCGCGAATTGAAGTTGCATCGAGCGTCTTGAGCGCTTGCTTTTCAAGCGCGCCACGCTTGTAGAGAGCAGCGAGGACACCTGCGTTGAATGTGTCGCCCGCACCAACGGTATCGACAACTTCAACCTTATTGGCTGGGACTTCAACGACGTGCTGGTTTGTGAAACCCACAGCACCCTCTGCGCCCTTGGTGATGCACACGAGGCGCGCACCCATGTGCAGAATTTCGCGGGCCATTGCCTCGATATCATCGCCGCCCATGAGCCAAGCTAGGTCTTCATCCGAGAGTTTGACGATATCGGCATGTCGGAACATGCGGTCAATACGTGCGCGATAGCTCTCTTCGTCCTTGATGAAGGAAGGGCGGATGTTCGGGTCGATCATCGTGACGCGCTTGGTGCTTTCGCGGATCATAAGCGCTTCGTAGGTTGCACCGCAGGGTTCAACCACAAGAGAAATGCCGCCGAAGAAAAGAGCATCAGCCGTTACTGCAGGAAGATCGTCCAGCGACAACATGCGGCCTGCGGTGTTCTCGTCGTAGAAGGCATAGGTGGCCTGACCATTCACAAGTTTGACATAGGCCACCGTTGAAGGACGATCCGAGATCGCACAGGCGGAGGTATCCACCTTGGACTCCTCTAGTGTTTTAAGAAGGATATCCCCAAGAAAGTCGCTCGCGATACCTGAGAAGAATGCAGAAGGCGCGCCAAGTCGGCCCAACGCGATAGCGGTGTTAAAGACCGCACCACCTGCATAGGGGGCATAGGCGTCTTCACCCGCTTGGGATTTGCGGGGGAGCATATCGATAAGGGCTTCACCACACGACAGGATCATTTGCGTCACTTTCTTTTCAGGCGCCGTTAGCGCAATCATTTGACGCAATGGGGTGCAAGAATTGCGCCCGTAGGTCAAGCCTTATTGGGATTGAGCAGCGATGTAGCCCACAATCGCGGCGCCGATAAGCCCCAAGATGATGGCAAATGCGATCTTCCAAGCTGAGTATGGACGTTCGCCCTGAACCTTTCCTGTCTGGCCATTCACAACAAAGCGGTAGCTCTTACCTCTGTATTTGTAAGCCGCAAGCCAAACGGGGAGCAGGATATGCTTGAATGTGACGTCTTTGATGGCCGTGTTGACCGTGCTGACCCGCTGATGATCTCCGCCGATGTCGAACTTGATATCTCGCAGGATCGTAGCGTCCATAATCTGCCGCCCCTCGGTATAGCCATCCGCAAGCTCGACTTGATAGCCCTCGGCGCGAAAGCCCGCGAGGAAATCGGCGGAATAGGGGAGAAGTGCCGAGAGATCCCAAGGCTGGAGAGCATCGGTGTATTTCTTCGGAAGCGATCGCGAGGCAAGCACGAGGACATCGTCAAAGAACCTTGCAACGCGACCCGAAACATTGCGCCAGCGCGTTTTGCGGACTTGGACCGACTCGCGCTTGCCATCACGGACTACGGTTTGGGTTTCGTAGTAATCGTCACCGCGTTGGCCCGAGTATTGGGTTTTGGTGTCGGCATCAAAGGTCCAATAAGGCACATAAATGCCGTTCATTTTTCGTCCTTTGCGCGCGTATTCCTTGAGCCCATTTGGTGCGAACCAAAGGCTCCCAAGCCATTCATTCATGGCATCATGGGCTTGCGGTTCTGAAAGCGCAAAGGGGACAACGCCCTTAGGTTTGATTTGACGATGAGCGCCCGTATCAGTGACCACGGGCGTGGCACAGAAGGGGCATTCAGCCGCATGAATGCTTTCATCAAATTCGAAAGAGGCACCACAGTTCTGACAATCGACGTTTCTTGTGACTTCGATCTCGGCTTGAGGAAGCTGGTCGCGGATCGCGGCCTCAAAATCGAGCTCGCGGATTGCTTCGCCCGTAAAGGCACCTTTTTCTACGGCTTCGGTATTGCCGCAAAAATCACAGATCAATTGGTCCACACCGGGATCAAAGCGCATATCTGCGCCGCATTGGTGACAAGGAAAGCGGTGCTCCTGAGCGGTCATAGTCGTCTCGTCTAAGGGGTCTTGTTGGAAGGAGATAGGGGCCATAGGGCCCCTTGCTCAGTTCAGATCAACCTGCGGGCGGCGGAGGAGGCGGCGGCGGCAGGATGGTAAAGAGCTGTGCAAGCTCTGCCAAATCACCCGCGGTTTTCCAGCCGTCCTGTCCAGCCGTCCAGACCAACGTTTCGCGCTTGAGTGTGCCATCTGCGGCCATGCGCCCAAGGGCCGCCTTGGAAAATGGACCCTTAGTTGCGCCATTTTCAACGATATGCCAGACGTGCTCGACGGGTGGAGGGGGCGGCGCGGCGGGAGCCGCTTGCGGAGCTGCTCCCCATGGGCCTTGGGTCATGGTTTGCTGTCCCATGCTCATGCCCATCGCAGCACCCATGCCAGCGCCCATCGCTTGTCCCATAGCAGAGCCTTCTGCGCCCATGGCTTCGGCTGCTTTCCACATCATGTGATCGTCAAGGTTGCCGGCAATGCCACGACTGGTGCGGTCATCCAGCGCCTTCTCGACCGCAGGCGGGAGTGATATGTTTTCGATGTAAAGCTCGGGGATTGTGAGGCCATATTGCAAGATGATCGGATCAATTGCCTTGGCAACCAAAGCGCCAACGTCTGCCGTATTTGCGGCCATATCAAGTACCGGAATACCTGATTGTGCAATGGCACGGCTAAACTCCTGTACGATGATGTTGCGGATTTGGAAGGTAATCTCATCCGCAGTGAACTCGCCATCCGTGCCAACGATTTCCTGCATGAATTTTGCCGGATCTCCGACTTTGACCGTATAGGTGCCAAAGGCGCGAATTCGGGTGGGTCCGAACTCTGGGTCGCGCAGCATGATTGGATTTTTCGTTCCCCACTTTAGGTTCGAAAACCGCGTTGTATTTACGAAATAGATCTCGGACTTAAACGGCGAGCGGAACCCGTGGTCCCAATGCTGCATTATCGTCATGATCGGCATGTTGTTGGTCTCGAGCATATAGAGACCAGGGGTAAAGACATCTGCGAGCTGGCCTTCGTGGATGAAGACCGCTGCTTGACCTTCACGGACCGTCAACTTTGCGCCGTACTTGATTGCATGGCCTTCGCGCTCAAATCGCCAGACCATCGTATCACGGCTGTCTTCGGTCCAATGGATGACGTCAATAAATTCGCCGGAAAGAAAATCCAAGATGCCCATTTGAAATGGCTCCTTTTACATTGTCGTTTCAGCCATGAGTTCGCGAGCGATCTCACGCGCAATAGGTGCAGCTTCGGCTGCGGTCATGCCCGTCCGAAGTCGTTTGTCGTAAAGTATTTTGAGCAAGAGCTCGTCATGCCGCGTCAGCGTTCCGAACTCTTCGTTGTCATTGAATATTGAAGGCGAAGCGCGCGAGTAGTCATTTGCGAGCCCCATACCTTGTGCAAGTTCCTCGTGCACGCAAGTCAAGCGAAGCAAATCAGGGTGCTCTGCACGGATGATCGCAACCGCACGGTCATAGGTGACACCATCTGGCTTAAATATCCCGATGACGAGGCAGAGCTGGTCTTTCGGTAAGTTGAGAGCATAGCGCACTGTGCTTTCTGAAAGTCCCGGCGCAACTTGGTTCAGCTCCGGTCCAAGCGATAGGCGATCATCTTCATTGAGGATGTAGACATGAAAATTTGCGTTTTGCACACTCGCGCCAAAGCTGATGGGAATTCCGGTCAAACCGGAGAGCCGTTTGGCATAGTCCTGTACTGTCCCATAATCTCTCGCTCTGATCTGGCTTGCGACGCTTTCACCAAAGGCGAGCCGCATACGGATCGGGTTTTCCCAACGACGCAATTTAGACAGGGTCGCCTGTGCCTTTAGGTTTCCGCCACGCGCAACATATTCGTCGAACAAAGCGATATGCACGAAGTTGTTTGCAAGCTGCGTGTCGGTAAATGGGGTATCGGCTCCGCCGCCATCCGTGCGCAATAAACCTTGTGCAAGATGATCTTGCTGCCAGCGGCGATAGTAAACGGCGAGTTGCTCGCTCGCGCCAGTCGGAGCGGGCGCGAATTCATCGTCAAACGCGTCATCGGCTTGAGGCGCAATCTCACTCGGAAGTGGTTCTACCGAGGTCGGCGTTGACGGGAGCATATTGCAAGCTCCGAGCAAAAGCCCGGCGAAAAGTCCTGCAATAGTCGCTCCCGTCTTCATACTTTAGGAGTTTACCGAAGTTGCGATGTTATCACCAGTACCGGTCGCACGTGCCTTTGCGGAAGCGAGCGTTGCTTTGAGCTCCGCTTCCATAGTCTGGAGTTCAGACTCGGCCGCAGCGCGCTTGCGCTTGCCTTCATCGGCGATCTCGAGGCTTTCGTTGATCGTAGCGATGAGGGTTGCGTTGGCTTGCTTGACCGCTTCGATGTCAAAGACGCCGCGCTCCATTTCAGTACGCACGATCTTATTCGCATCGCGAAGGTTATTCGCGTTTGCAGTCAGAAGCTCGTTGGTCAGGTCATTGGCTTCACGCACTGCAGTTGCGGCTTCGGCGCTGCGTTGAATGGTGACGGCCTGCGCAAGCTGGGTTTCCCAAAGCGGAACGGTGTTAACAAGGGTCGAGTTGATCTTGGTCACAAGGCTTTTGTCGTTTTCCTGCACGAGACGGATCGACGGGAGCGACTGCATCGTCACCTGACGGGTAAGTTTGAGGTCGTGGACGCGGCGCTCAAGATCGTCCCGCGCTGCGCGCAGATCGCGAAGCTCTTGAGCCTTTATAATACCCTGTTCTTCCGAGGCGGCTGCAACTTCGGCTTCTTTGGTCGGGATCGTGGTGCTGTCGAGCTCTTTGAGCTTTTCCTCGCCCGCAGCGATGTAGAGCGCAAGTTCGTCATAGAAATCGAGCGTCTTTTCATACAGGATGTCGAGGCTCTCAATGTCCTTGAGAAGCACATGTTCGTGCTTCAACAGGTCATCTGTGATCTTGTCGATCTGGCCTTGGATGTCCTCGAAACGCGCGACGAACTTTGCCATCGGTGCGGCGCGGCCAAGGAGCTTTTCCCACCAGCTCCGCTCGCGGCGCACGTCGAGTTCGGACACCGAAAAGCCGCGGATCGTCGATACCATGCTGCGAAGGCTGTCGCCTGCAGGACCCACGTCCTTGTTTCGCACGCCTTGGAGCATCGATTGCGAAATGACCTGAAGTTCGGTCTGGGCGCGGCTGCCGAAAGCGATGATCGAACCCGTGTTCGTCATGTCGATCTCGTCCATGCGCTTCTTAATCTCGGCGCTGGTCGGCTTGTCGGCGGCGTCCAAAGTCACCAACTCGTTCTTGGGTTCGGGAAGAACTGCGGCAGTGATCTTTTCGACTTCGGCGAGCGTTTGCTCGGCTTGCTTGCGAATATTCTCAGACATTGGTTTTTTCTCCGTCACTGTGGCTTTACGCCCTCTCGCTGCAATCTGTCCCGCAGCACTTTTATTTCGATGTCCACATCGGTTCGGTCTTCAATAAGCATTTTTTGGGTCTTGGCGGCAAAGTTGCCTTCAAGGTCGGTCAGAAGCGCTTCGTAGTCATGCAAAGCCTCTGTATCATTATTCTTGCGATAAAGGTCGCAAAACTTGACCGTCGCGTCACGCGCACCCATCAAATAGACACCAAGAAATTTCCGCGCCGAAGTCAGGTCGCGCGGGTCCTCTTCTACTGATCGTATGAGCTCGCGGGCCTCTGCGACAAAGGATGTAACGCGTAGCTCAAGGGGGCGGTTCTTTAGTGCAGCGATATGATCGACAATCGCGGCAAGGTATTCTTCGGCCTCATCCACGACACGGGCAACGCGGTCCTGTTGGAAGTTATCGATCCCCTCGACACGTTTGTCGGAGAGCGGGTCGAGACCAAAGGCAACACTATGCAAGACAGTGGTGATCAAACCAAAGAGAACTCCCCCGAAGATGTCACCGCTCTTGGCGAAGGCTGCGAATGCAATCCCTAAGCCTGCGAGGAGAGAGGCCGCGATTTTGCGTGGAAATGCGGGGCGGCGAGCAATTTTTCTTTCGTTGAAGGCTGCCTCGGCTCGAAGACCATCGCGCAAGAGCCACGCAGAAAAGGCGACAAGAGCTGCGGCAACGAGAGCGAGCGCAAGGCCAGATGCTCCAGAACCGAACGAAGTGAAGGCAAGGACAATAGCAGGCACGAACATGACGTTTGCTCTGCCGCCCGCTGGGTCGACTTTGCGGTGTTCACGGCGCTCTTTGCGCGCTTGTTTTTTATCTGATCCAGACTGCGGAACGGGCGAGTATTTGCCCCCAAAACGTTCAGCCATCAGAGCGCTCCGAGCCAGCCTGAGGCAACGCCAAACATCACCACCAGAAGGACCGTAAATGCGATATTGCGAATGTTGGAAGGCATTGTGTTCCCTTTGATACTATTAAATGTCGTCGCGAACTCTCGTCCCGCTTTCAAAATTCCTGCGATTGCAAAGGCAACAGCGGCAATCAATATGAGCAAGAGAAAAAGCCGTGCCATTTCGGTCCTCGTCTGAAGCGTTACCTCTCAGATAGGAAGCGTTGTTCAAGTTTGCGAGGGGGAGCGCGATCTAGATTGGGATGTAAGGGGTTGTCTTTCTACTGCGCTGACGCGGCGCGCTCCGGCAAACAAAACGATACCCGCGCAACCTGCGAAGATTGCCGCGCAAAGCACCAAAATTTCGGACAAATTCCCAACCATTCCACAGACCCCGTGATTTCGAGTGCAGGCTGCACCATCGATTCAACCGTGGCAAGTGTAAAGGTTACGGATTTCGCGGTCTGCGCAAAGGTTTGCTATTTTCCCTTGGGCGGTCACTCTTGGGTCGGTCTGCCTTGGGGCGATCAGTCTTGGGCCTGTCGCTCTTGAGCCTGTCGCCTTTCGGGCCAAAACTCTTTGGTTTCGGCGCACCTTCAGGCTTTTTCTCAAAGCCTGAACCGCGCCCTGAGCGCGCTGGTCGGTCCGAAGGGCCGCGGGCGGGCTTGGCATCCGCTTTGCGGGTGCGCGAAGGCTTTGCCTTTGGATTGGCAAGCGGTTCCATTTCCGCATCAAGGCCGAGTTGATCCCTTAGTACGCGGCGACGTACCTCTTCGACTTCACCAGGCTTGAGGTTGCCAAGTTGGAACGGGCCATAGGAGACGCGGATCAATCGGTTCACGATTGCGCCGATTCCTTCCATCGCGCGGCGAATTTCGCGGTTCTTACCTTCACGAAGTGAGACCGTCAGCCAAGCATTCGCGCCAACTTGGCGATCAAAGTTCACGATCATTGGCTGATACTGAATACCGTCAACTTCGATCCCAGCGCGAAGCAAATCAAGGCTCGCCTCTGAGGCCGAGCCTTTGATCCTGACGCGGTACTTGCGGAGCCAACCTGTAGAGGGCAGCTCGAGCTTGCGCTTGAGTTCGCCGTCATTGGTGAGAAGCAGGAGACCTTCTGAGTTAAGATCAAGTCGTCCAACGCTCATTACGCGCGGCATGTCCTCGGGTAGCGATCCGAAAACCGTTGGGCGATCCTTCTCGTCGCGCTCGGTCGTCACGAGACCGGTCGGTTTGTGATAAAGCCAAAGGCGTGCAGGTTCTGGCGCTTGCATTGGCTTGCCGTCTACGACGATGCGCTCGCTCCCCGTGATATTCAGGGCGGGTGAAGTGATGACTTTGCCATTCACGCTCACGCGGCCTTCTTCAATCATACGTTCGGCTTCACGGCGCGAGGCGACGCCAGCGCGGGACAGGACTTTTGCGATGCGATCGCCGGAGGGGGTGTCTTTGGTCATAGGGTCTCATACCGTCTGAGGGGTCATCGGCGCAATGGGGGTAAATGGGGAATGGGGGCGCTGCCCCCGTCTGCGCAGGGCGCAGCCTCCCCCGGGATATTTGAAGCACAAAGGCAGAGGGGCAGGAGTTGAACGGTGGCCCAAAATCGATCAGAAGAAGTTATGGTATTTCGAAGTCACATGGATATTGCGCTTGATGAAGCGCGGGCCGCTGCGGAGCGGGGCGAGGTGCCGGTAGGTGCGGTCGTTGTTGCCGCAACCGGCGAGGTCATGGCGCGCGCGGGGAACCGCACACGAGAACTCAATGATCCGACCGCGCATGCCGAAGTTTTGGTCATTCGCGAGGCTTGCCGTGTTTTGGGGCAAGAACGCCTTTTGGGTTGTGATCTCTATGTGACGTTGGAACCATGTCCGATGTGTGCTGGGGCGATCTCTAACGCGCGGATCAGGCGGCTCTATTTTGGCGCGGATGATCCGAAGTCAGGCGGGGTCACAGTCGGGGCCCGGGTCTTTGCGCAGGCTCAGTGCCATCATGCCCCTGAAATTTATGATGGGCTTGCGGCGAAAGAAGCCGAAGCTATTTTGCGCAAGTTTTTTACCGAACGCCGCTAGTCTGGTCCAAATTGGTCCCCCCAAGATGCTTGCGGGTATTGCCTGTCGGCGTTAAACGCAGTTCCGACCAATATACGGAGAGGCCCATGTCGATCGACACGGAAACCGCCCGCCGCGTGGCAAAGCTTGCCCGCATTAAGGTGGATGAAGACGCACTGCCTGCACTGGCGCAGGAATTCAACGCAATCCTCGGCTTCATCGAGCAGCTTGAGGAAGTGAATGTGGACGGCATTGAGCCGATGACTTCGGTGACGCCGCAGCGCCTTAAGCGCCGTGATGATGTTGTGACCGATGGAGACCAACAGGGCGCGGTTCTTAAGAATGCACCTGATGCGCGTGAAGGCTTTTTTGCGGTTCCGAAGGTGGTGGAATAATGACCGAGCTTAATAAACTGACCATCGCTGCTGCTCGTGATGCGCTCCGTAAGGGCGATGTGACTTCTGTCGAGTTGACCGAGGCATGCCTTACCGCAATTGATGCGGCCGATACGCTCAATGCATACGTGCACAAGACACCCGAGATTGCGCTTGAGCAAGCCAAGGCTGCGGATGCCCGCAAAGGTGCGAGCGCAGGTGCACTCAATGGTATCCCCCTTGGGATTAAGGATCTCTATTGCACCAAGGGCGTTCCATCGCAGTCCGCCTCGGGCATTCTTGCGGGGTTCAAGCCAGAGTATGAGTCCACCGTCACCTCGAAGCTGTTCGAGAGCGGCGCGGTTATGCTCGGCAAGCTCAACATGGACGAGTTCGCAATGGGCTCGTCGAATGAAAACTCGGTTTATGGTCCTGCGATAAACCCATGGAAGATTGACGACCGTAATTTGACACCAGGTGGTTCTTCGGGCGGCTCAGCGGCCGCTGTTGCTGCTGATCTTTGCCTTGGTGCCACGGGGACTGACACGGGCGGCTCGATCCGCCAGCCAGCGGCCTTCACCGGTACGGTCGGGATCAAGCCGACTTATGGCCGCGTTTCGCGTTGGGGCATCATCGCCTATGCGTCCTCACTCGACCAAGCGGGGCCGATGACCAAGGACGTGCGCGACTCGGCCATTATGCTGGGCGTGATGGCGGGTCACGATATGAAAGATTCGACTTCGGCTGACATCGCTGTGCCTGATTTCGAAGCGGCACTGACTGGCGACATCAAGGGCAAGACGATCGGTATTCCGAAGGAGTATCGTCTTGATGGTCTGAATGACGAGATCTCCAAACTTTGGGATCAGGGCGCAGAGATGCTCCGTGATGCGGGGGCCAAGGTCGTCGACATTAGCCTGCAACACACGAAATATGCGCTTCCTGCCTATTATGTGATTGCGCCCGCAGAGGCATCGTCGAACCTTGCGCGTTATGACGGTGTGCGTTTCGGCCATCGCGCAAAACTTGGTGCGGGCGACGGTATCACCGAGATGTACGAAAAGACCCGCGCCGAAGGGTTTGGACACGAAGTGCAGCGCCGTATCATGGTCGGCACCTATGTGCTCTCGGCTGGGTTCTATGATGCCTACTATAACCGTGCTCGCAAGGTGCGCACGCTCATCAAGCGCGACTTTGAAGAGGCATTTGCAGCTGGCGTCGATGCAATTCTCGCTCCTGCGACCCCATCGCCGGCTTTTGGCATTGGCGAAGTCTCGGACGCGAACCCTGTTGAGATGTATCTCAATGACGTGTTCACGGTGACGCTCAATCTCGCTGGTCTGCCGGGGGTGTCTGTTCCGACGGGGCTCGCCTCCAATGGTCTTCCGCTGGGACTTCAGCTCATTGGCCGTCCTTGGGAAGAAGCGGACTTGCTGAATATCGCCTATTCGCTCGAGCAGTCAGCAGGCTTCGTAGCCAAGCCTACGAAGTGGTGGTAAGAGCGCGAAAAGTGTTAGAAACGGGCAGGGCCTAAACGTGAAATCTTACTTTGGTGTTGGTGTGGCGCTGTTTGCGCTGGCGGCGTGTAACGCATCGGTTCCCGACAGCGGCGCGGGAGTAGGTTTTAACGATTATAGCCAATACGAGTTGGAGCGCGCACAGCGCGAAGCGGATCTGACTGGTTCTGCACCTTTGGCCGCTGGAACTCTTTCCGCTCCGGTGGCCGTTTCTACGAGCCAGCTTCAAGCTGTAGGCATCGGCGCTCAGATTGATCAGGTCGAAGCCGCTGCAGGTCGCACCACAGGCGTTGAAGCATCACCGTCTAACGCCGCGCCTTCGGTTGTTGGTGCTGGCATCTCGGACGAGCAGGACTTTAGCGCCGTTGCGTCGCGGGAAACGATTGCATCCGATGCAGCGCGTCTTGCTGAGAATGCGGCTCAGTATCAGGTCGTCGGTCAAACTGCTGTTCCGCAGCGTGACGGAAAAGAAGGCCCGAACATTGTCGAGTACGCTTTGAATGCCCCGAACTCTAAGGGTCAGGAGTGGTATTCGCGTTTCAAGTTCGCAAGCCAGAACCGCTATCAGCGCAATTGTGCATCCTACGTTTCTGCCGATGCGGCGCAGCGTGATTTCCTTGCGCGTGGTGGCCCCGAGCGTGATGCGCGTGGCATTGACCCTGATGGTGACGGTTTTGCATGCGCATGGGACCCAGCACCCTTTAGATTGGCGGCTCAGGCAGCCGCTTCTGGCAACTGATCGTCGCGTCTCCACGATCCCCCAACTTCGGGCCGCGTCGCGACGGGGCCCGACCTGACCTTGTCGTCATCCATTACACCGCAATGGCGGATTGTGCGGCTGCCGCGCGGGTGCTCTGCTCTCCCGAGACCGAAGTTTCTGCGCACTACTTGATTTCGCCTCAGGGCGAAGTCGCTCAGCTTGTCGACGAGTCGGAACGTGCGTGGCACGCAGGCGCTGGGCGTTGGGGTGAGGTCACTGATGTGAACAATCGCTCTATCGGGATCGAGCTTTCCAACACCGGATTCGCGCCGTTCTCTGCTTTGTTGATGACCTCCCTTGAGCGCCTTCTTCACGAAATTATGTCCCGTTGGTCGATCCCACCTGAGCGTGTCATTGGGCACTCTGACTGCGCACCAGGGCGTAAAATCGACCCGGGGGTCCGCTTTGACTGGTGCCGTTTGGCAAAATCAGGACTTTCGATTTGGCCACATGCACATGAGCCCGCAGTGGCAGATGACCTTGTAGAGGCGACGGATACTGCTTTGGTCGCATTTGGTTACAACCCCGAGATTGCATTCGAGACCAAACTGGCGGCGTTCCGCCTTCGCTTTCGTCCTCGTCACGAAGGACCCGTGGATGGTGTCGACTTAGCAATTGCCAAAGACCTAGTGACGCGCTTTTCCGTTGACCGTCAGGCCACTAGCGCCTAATCAAAGCGCCGCGCGGATGGCTGGATGACCGCGGGCTTCGGTCCGAGGAAAGTCCGGGCTCCACAAAGCACGGTGCCGGATAACGTCCGGCGGGGGTAACCCTAGGGAAAGCGCCACAGAAAACAGACTACCCTCCTTCGGGCGCGGCAAAGGTGAAAAGGTGGGGTAAGAGCCCACCGCGGGACTGGTAACAGGACTGGCATGGCAAGCCCCACCGGGAGCAATGCCAAATAGGGACCACGCGCGTGTGCTGATCGGCTTGCCGATATCCGCGCAGGGATGCTTGACCCCGAGTGGTCCGGGTTGGCAGCTAGAGGTCCGTTGGTAACAGCGGATCAAGATGAATGGTCATCCAGAGGGGGCAACCCCTTGGACAAAACCCGGCTTATAGGCCGTCCGCGCGTTCTTTTCATGGTGCTGATTTTTTGACCGCGATTTGCTGCAACGGAGCTAAAATGGCCCGCTTTACTGACCCGAATTTGGTTGCTGCCGATGCGCAGCGAAAACATGATTTAACCTCGCTGGCCGCGACAAGCACTCAGCCTGTTGCTGGCTCAGAGCTTGTTCTCTCACTTTTGTCGGCAAGCCCTGATTGCGTCAAACTGCTCTCCCCTGAAGGTGTTCTTGATTTTATGAGCCACGCAGGTCTCTGCACGATGGAGATCGACGACTTCCAGATGGTGGATGGGCAACTTTGGTGGATGCTTTGGCCGGAAAAAGAGCGTGAACGTCTGAAAAATGCGGTCGCGCAAGCACGTGAGGGCAATCAAGACAGGTTCGTTGCCTTTTGTCCGACGGCTAAAGGGACGCCGAAATGGTGGGAGGTTTCAGTAGCCCCGATTCGTGACGTTCATGGCGGGGTTGGTCAGATCCTTGCCGTGAGCCGCGATATTACTGACCTTGTAAAGCGCGATCGGGAACTTGAAGCGGCAATTGCAGAGGCGGAACTCTTGCGTCGCGAGGTCGATCATCGCGTCAAGAATAGCCTTGGCATCGTTTCAGGTTTGCTCCGCATGCAGGCACGAAATACGTCGGGAGAAGCAAAAGATCAGCTCAAGCGTGCTGCCGAGCGCGTGCAGGCTATCGCTGAAGTGCATGATGCGCTGCATAAGCTTCCCAAACTTCCTGAGATTCCGGTGCGTTCCTACGTCACGGACCTTTGCCGAGCATTGGTCAGATCGCATGACATCGACCAGCAGGGCGCAGCACACAGAATCGATGTCGACGAAATCATCATGACGCCTGATCGGACCGTCGCTCTTGGGTTGATCATCGCCGAGCTGGTCGGCAACGCTTATCGGCATAGCGAAATGGGGAAAGAAGGCGTGATCGAGGTTCGGCTAACGCGTCTCGACGCCGAAAAAATTAGGCTTTTCGTCCGCGACAATGGAATCGGTCTTCCTGAGATTGCTCAGAGCGCGGGTATGGGAATGCAGGTCATTGACGCGATGGCCGGCCAACTTGGGGGCAAAATCGAGGCTTCTAATCACCCTGAGGGCGGGGCCCAATTCATTCTAGAGTTTGAAGATTAAGAATCTTGAAGAATTCCGCAGTTATATTGTGCCTTTGCGGTTGACTCGCGCCGCCCGTCTAGTAGAAGGCGGCTTCAATTCAGTATTTCACGCGATGTGCCATGTGGCCCGCGATCAGGAGAGATGAGAAATGGCGAAGCCTACCACCATCAAAATCCGCCTGAACTCCAGCGCGGGGACCGGGCACTTCTACGTAACCAAGAAAAACGCTCGTACGATGACCGAGAAAATGACCGTTCGTAAATACGATCCGGTTGCTCGCAAGCACGTCGAGTACAAAGAAGGCAAGATCAAGTAAGATCGCCATTCTTTCGGGACAGTATAAAGGCCGCCTTTTCAGGCGGCCTTTTGCTTTTTATCAATCAATCGCCTCAACGTTATGTCCGCGCCAGCTGATCGTTGGTGAACGCCATGTCGAGACCCACAAAATCGGAAACAGTGCGTCACGCACGACCATCGCCCCGAGGTCGCGCAAGCTCGAAGGCCAGCCTGCTAGGCGCGCCAGTAACCATTCAGCGCCGAACCAGAGCAAAGGAAGAAGGGCAAGTGCCCAAGCTGGTGTAATACCCAAGGAACACAGGACACATAGAAGGCTGAGGGGCGGTAGTATTCCTTGAAGAATTTCCATCACGAAGAAGGTCGGGAAGCCCTCTAGCCGGAGGCGCGACCACCGAAGCTGACGCTGCCAGACTTGCGCGCGATCACGTTTTCCAAGGGGTTGGGCAAAGAGCTTGCGTGGGAGACGTACGCGGAAACCTTGCGCGCGCACAGCTTTGGTCGAAGCGACGTCCTCGGCCAATTCGCGGCCAAGAGCGATCAGTCCACCAGCTTCATCAAGAATATCACGACGCCAAAATAGCGTTTTACCCTGTGCGAATCCATAGCCGACGCTGTCGATTGCCATTTGCCAGCGGGCTTGGTTCGTGT
>JAYPUF010000023.1:0-29232 GCA_038133925.1 Marivivens sp.
GCGAAATCTTGGTATCCCCAAGCGAGAACCCCTCGCGAAAGCGCGTCCAAATCTCGACCAGATCTTCAACCCGAGCTCCCCAGATCAGCGCAAAAAACGGGACGGATAGAAGCACCAAAACTGCTGATAGAAAAAATGCACCGAGCCCTTCAGGGTATTCCTGCCCATCAATTCTATTGCGCTCAACATAAGCAGCATGGAGCTCTGTTGCGAGATCATGAATGATGAGAAGTGTACCGATCAGCGCTAGGCTATTTATGGCCGGCTCTATCAGAACTCTATAAGCCTCTGAATAGCCAAAAGCGGCAAGAATAGGGCCCAGAACCGCACAAACCATAGTGAGCCGCCCAACAAGCCCGATGAGAGTGAGCATCGAATTTGTATCACCAAGATCGACGTTACGGTGTTGATAAAGCAGGTTTCCCACTCGAAAAAGCAATAGACTTAGGAACACCACAAACGGAAACAGAATGACTGAGCCAATACCTTGGCTGTCGAGGTTGCCCTCTAGCAGCGCTCTCAGCATCACACCGAGGGCCATCAGCCAACCCAGATAGATTGCCAGCCGAAGTCCGAGTTCACGCTCATCTTTGGACAGTTTGATTGGCCCCTCAAACCGCCCTCCCTTGAAGAACTGGATACCAAGCCACTGGGCAACGAGCACATTTGCCCCCGCTGCGGGCAACAGCTGAACAATTCGAAGACCTAGAACACCAAAGAGATTTGAGAACACGAGCCCCAATGAGACTAAAACCAAACCGAGGTATGGCAACGCAATTGACGCAAGCGATATGCATGCATGCAAAATCGTTTCCCAGTGCTTCGATCGAGTTTTGTGATGATCCCAAAGACGCACTGCCCATCGGCGCCCACGAAATAGGAGCGCTCCACCCAACACTAAAAATAAGAGAGACAACGGAAGAAGCGTGAGTAGATGTCCGCTTTTATATCGTGCTTTCAAGAGCGAAACCGTTTCGGTGATAAGCGCTTCAATGCTTGCCTCAAGAACAACAAAGGCCTTCCCCCAATTAGCAGGTAGGATCGGCAATTCGCCTCGGCTCAAGACCTCTGAGGCCTGCCGACTACGCAAAATCGTATCAATTTCGCCGATCAGTCCATCAGCACGTGCATAAGCTTCATCCGCTAATAACCTTGGCGCGCTGAGCTCGGAAAGTTGCTCTGACAAAGCTTGCCGACGCAAAACCAAAGGCTCGGCCTCGCCCCTCTCTAAAGGTACCCCCAAAGCGCGGATCTGGCTCTGCACGGTTTCAATCCGCTCTGTGTGAACAGACTGAATATCGGCAAACTTCTCGCGCCAATCTACTAACTCAACCCGCAGTTTTGACAACGCAAAGTTAGTTCCGGCGGTCGCACCCACGGCTCCTTCCGCTCGTTCTGCAATACCCTCCCAAACGTCAAACTCTTCGACAAAGCGCTCGAGTGAGGCGGCCGCAGGGGTCTCTTTCGCGCCCGGCTCCAATGCAAGTTCAGCAGCAAGAACGCCTCGCGGGACAGTTCCCTCCATCGAACCCGATTGCGCCAGTGCGGCGTTGTTCAAAGACCAGGCGATGGTGATTGCCATCACTAGAATTTTTGAGACTGAGGTCATGCTTCCCCTACTCAACAGAACACTACACCACAATTCAAGCCCTCAGAGGTCACTAAACGCCCGAGCTAGCTTAAAGAAAACGACCAGCGAAAGCATGAGTAAGAACTGCCCAGCCACATCGCCAAACAGATACCCCACAAAGGTTAAACTATCGAAACCGGAATTATACAGAAGGGTTAAGCTCGTAGAGTTTAACAACGAACCAATTACACCTGCAGCTAACAGCTGCTTCCAGTTAAATGTGAAAGTAGCCACGCTATTTTTGAGAACAAAAACCCTACGCCCTACCTCGACGCCTATGTGACAGCTGATCAACGAAAACAGAATGCCTATCGGCAGGAAACCGATGTGTTGCTGACCATACACCTCGAGCGCCCACATTAACCAAGAAACGGGCGCCAAATAGAGATAACCGAGAGGGCCAAAGAAATAAAAGGTCAGGATGCGCACACCATGAGGAATGAACATCAAGCTAATATTTGACGGCAAATTGGGCGCGAGAATATTCTGAAGCGGTTCGAAAAAACCGTTGGTCATCGAATAGGATGCGGCGTAGGCAATCGAAACCGTGATCCAAGCAGACAATGAGAAAGCGGACTTATTCATCCGCGCTTAGTGCTCTCATCTCATAACTTCCACGCTGAACGCCCTTTGGCCGAATGAGCCGACCTGCTTCTTCCAAAGCGCTAATCGCTCGAAAGAACGTTGGACGTGCAAGTTCTCGCACGAGAGGGTGTAGCCGCAGCTCCGCGCTTGAGATTTTACCTTCACTGTCTCTCAGATCTGAGGCAGCAAGGAGCGAAAGCCTCTGGGCTTCGGGAAGGTCTGCGATACCTAAATCCCGTTCCATTTCGGCAGCCAACTTGCGCATCGCGACAAGGGCCTTGATCGTATTATCCATATCTAGCTCGTTTTTTTATTGCAGCCGCAAAGTCGGTCAATGCAGCCCAATTTAACAAGCATTCATACGATATTATTCAGTTCAGAAGGATACCTAGACCGCCAGATGTGGCATTGGACAAATCAACGCTTCATTCGATTACATGATCAGCAAGCATGCGATGACGATCTCTTCGGACGGGCACAACCGAGTTACCCGTCACTTGGAAGATTGAAGAAATTGGCTGACCTTTGTGGAGGGATCGCGGGCCTCCGATCCGCCCAGACGTAGCCGGCCGCCGAAGAGCAATCCCAATCGGACAAAAAAATATTGCGCGAACTCAAACGACTTCGCGCAACATCATGGTAGATCAATGAAAAACTTCGTCTTGCCTCGAGAGCAAGCGGGATATTATCCCTCGCGAAGCGCCTTCTTGCGAGCAAGCTTACGCTGACGGCTAATCGCTTCCTTCTTCTCACGAGCCTTCTTGATCGAGGGCTTTTCGAAGAATTCTTTCAGACGCATCTCACGATAAACGCCTTCGCGCTGTAGCTTCTTCTTAAGCACGCGGAGTGCCTGATCTACGTTATTGTCGCGAACGCTGACTTCCATTGGATTGCTACTTCTCAGAAAAATAAAAGTTGGCGGCTTTTCGCAGAGACTCCGACTGATTTCAATTGGATTCTCAACTTTTCTTGCCTGAAATTGAGTTTTTTTGAGATTCAGCGTCGCAGCCGAGCTACGCTACATGATTTTCCAGTAAGCATTCCTACTTTTTTAATAAATAATTTCATATACTTAATCATAAAATAAGCTCTCAAACTGAACCAAGCAGAACCACGAACTGTTTCAGTGATCAATCTCCCTACGCGATCCTGCCCCCCGCGACCGAGGGCGGAAGGAGCACATGAATCACGCAATTTCTCCCAACCTACATAGGTGTTCAAACAAAGTGATTCAGGTTCATCCCGCGCCGCGCTGCTCATACATTTCGGCGCAGGACATCTATCACTTAGAGTTCCGAAGGCGCACCATAGCTAGCCCTTTTGATACCCCGACAGACCCTTCCGCGTAATTACACTGGGATTGCTTAAATGGGCCTTCTTACAGCAGAACGCTCGCTACAGACCTGAGCAAAGCCCTATGGGCGATTAGCTCTTATTTAGGACTTGAGGGACTAATGCATGATGCATCTTGCACACGACTGCGTCCGAACAAGGGTTCAGCCGGAATACTCTGATTGAGTTTGCTTTTTCACGCTGCGATGCCTGTTTACTCAAACTTTTCAAACGTCAAGAAAACCCCGCAGCCTTGGGCTCAGTTTTCGGCAAACTTCTGATCCAGCTGGGTTATTTCAGGAAGCGTTTATAAGAAGAAGTTCAAACGTCACCAACACGGGCCCGTTTCCGTAAGCAAGATCACCACTGTAGGTCTTGCCAGCGGGGTCGACGCATATGAGCGGGAGCGCAGTGCAACGACCCTTTTCCACACTGCAACCTTCGAGAAGTACTACTTCTGAAATGGTTGAATGCATCGGCGGAGCGTCCAAAAAACCTGCTCCGATCAAGCTTCCGAGGCCAAAAACTTTGGCTCTTGAAATACCTGCCTTTTCGCAAGCCATTTCAAGCGTCTTCCGTAAGTCTTCATGAGGCTTTATGGTTAGAAGCGCTGCATTTGGCTCCTCTACGGCGTAAAGTTCGTTTGGGCCGAAGAGCGGAAACTGGGTCTCGGGATCGAGTGCAACCTCAAGACGCACTCCAGAGATAAGCCAAATGGTAACGCTGCAATCAGTCGCCAGCACACAGTGATCATTGAGCAAGTGCCCCACCTGTGTTCCGCCACTTTCCCAAATTGCGTGGGTGTGAAGAAACCAAGCATCGTCTTTGAGCCCAACGGAAGATATCGCCCAATCTAAGGTCACGTCTTCCGTGACATAGGTATCACTGTACCAAGCAGCGTGTATCTCGTCTGCCGGCCCATCAGGCATCACATAATGCATCTTGGAAAGCGATACACCATCGAGGATCGCACAAGCACCATCGGCCCCTTCGACCTCGACGATGCTAGCAACAGCGTCCAAGAGGATCGCGCCTTTGGGAAGTACCGCCTCAATTTTGCGCGCGCAGCAACGAGATAACTTAAATCTCTCAGGAGGCTCATCGCCTGGATGAACCACCCAATCACGACTGTCACCCTCCGGCATTGCGATTGCATCTGCCCTTCGCGGAGCTGGGATTGGTCGCATTGATCAGCTCCCAGCCGTCTTTGCCGACATTGGAATTAGTCCGCGTGCTTCAAGTTCCTCTCGCACCAACTTCTTGGTGATTTTGCCATATGCGGACTTGGGCATTTCGTCGAGAAAGACGAAGTACTTTGGGATTTTGTATTTAGCTATTCTCCCATCGAGCCCGCTCTGCAGCCTACTTTCTTCAATTTGCACCCCGCGCTCGGGCACGCAAACACAAAGCCCAACTTCCCCCCAGCGTTGGTCTGGCACTCCGAGGATCGCAACTTCACTCACGCCTTCAATTGTCAGAAGGATTTCCTCGATCTCTCGTGGGTAAACGTTTGACCCCCCAGAAATATACATGTCCGATGATCGGCCCGTAATAAACAAGAACCCTTGCTCATCCATATGCCCAAGGTCACCCGTCCTGAACCACCCATTTCTAAATGACTTGAAGTTAGCACCCTCGTCATCAAGATACCCGGGAAAAACCGCAGGCCCGATAACGCAAATTTCGCCCGTCTGAAAAGGCGCGCAAAATGCACCCGCATCATCTTGTATCGTGACCTGCAGTCCTGTTCGTTCAACACCGCAGGTTCCGGGCCGTGCTTGGGGTGTATCGTCGAGGTAGTGATCCTCTGGACGTAAGACTGTGATCGCCCCCGTCACTTCGCCTAGACCGTAATACTGAACCAAAACTGAGCCCAGCGCCTGTAGAGCTCTCTTTTGATCCGCACGGTACATCGGGGCACCGGCATAGATCACATGTCGAAGGCTGGAATGATCGAATTGCTCAACAGAAGGGTCTTCAACCAATATTTTGACGATAGTTGGAACCGTGAACATATTGCTCACCTTCCAAGTCTCGACCATTTCCCAAGCGAGCGCAGGATCGAATTTACCTTGGGGTAAGATTACACTTTTTGCGCCAGCTGCGATCTGAGCCATCGCATGGGCCGCAGCACCATGACTTAGCGGCGCAACGACCAGCGATGCATCACGCGGGGAAAGCCCCGGCATGAGGTCATTCATATGGTTCAAAATGGTGAAAGTCATTTGACCGTGCGTCAGAACAACAGCCTTTGGCCGACCTGTCGAACCCGAGGTAAAAAAGAGCCAACAAGGATCTTCGCGAGATACCGGCTCGTCTACAAAAGCCTTTCCCAAGTGACGGTTGACGAGCTCTTCATAGGAATGAGTTTGCGGCAAAGTACCGATCGCAACTGTCTGATCAACCAGTGCGGCACAGACTTTGGCGTGCTCGGGGAAGGTATCTTCGACGAACATGGCACGTGCTTTGGACTTTTGGCACTGAAATGCCACCTCGTCCGTTCCCTGACGAAAGTTCGCAGGCGCCCAAACCAGCCCTGCCCTAAACACGGCCAACATAATCTCGAGCATCTGGTGATTGTTGGCGGACTGCACCAAGACAGTATCACCTTTCGCCAGCCCCAGATCGCCTCGGAGGGCGTGCGCCAAGGCACTCACGCGGGCGTCAAATTCTGCCCAAGTCCATGAGGCGCCATTGTAAACAGTCGCGATGGCGTCTGGCTGACGTCGTGCATGCTTTGTCAGAAAATAGGAGATGTTCGGGACACGCGTACTGTTTGGCCACGAAGCATCGCTCATTTTGCCCGCTCCAAAATCGAAGTATAGTTCGCGACAGCTGCGCCCCCCATATTGAAGATACCGGCGAGCTGAGCACCCTCTTTCTGCATATTGCCAGCTTCACCCATAAGCTGCATTGCAGCCATCACATGCATTGAAACTCCCGTCGCGCCAAGCGGGTGTCCTCTCGCCTTAAGCCCACCAGAGAGGTTCACCGGTAACTTGCCATCAGCTTGAGTGATCCCTTCTCGTATAACGCGGTGACCCTGCCCAGGTTCAGCAAGTCCCATCGCCTCGTATTCAAGCATTTCTGCTATTGTGAAACAGTCATGCGTTTCGACAAGATCAAGATCATCGAGAGTGATTTTCGCCTCTTCTAATGCTCCCCTCCAAGCGCGCGCTGCACCATCAAACGAATGCGGGGCTGGCCGTCGTGACAATGCCATGAAATCGTTTGCGTGGCTCCGTGACCGAAAGCGAATAGCTTTGCCCATTGTAGCGGCTGTTTCAGCATCGCAGACCACCATTACAGCGGCCCCGTCCGAGATCAACGAGCAGTCCGAACGCCTCAGCGGCCCCGCGACAACGGGGTTTTTATCGCTCACGGTATTACAGAATTCGAAACCAAAGTCTTTTTGCATATGCGCAATCGGGTTCTTCATTGCGTTGTGATGGTTCTTAGCCGAGATCATCGCAAGCGCGTCGGATTGATCACCATAGGTTTGGAAATAGCTTTGTGCGATATGACCGAAGACGCCTGCAAAACCTGGGGAAAAGTGGCTTTCTTCAGCATAATAGCTGGCACGCAGCATGACACTCGCGGCGTCCATCGGGGAAATTGTTGTCATCTTTTCCACACCAACGACAAGCGCTATTCTACCGCGCCCCGACTGCACGAAATCGAGGGCCGCATACGATGCGGCCGACCCCGTAGCACATGCGTTTTCGAGCCGCGTGGCAGGTACGTGGGCTAATTCTGGTACCGCGATGCCAACCAATCCTGCCTCGAAAAGCTGGGGCGCAAATGCGCCGTTAAATGTTCCCACAAAGATCGCATCGATGTCTTTGGCTTCGACACCTGCGTCCTGAAGTGCGTCAGGTACAGTTGCAGAAATTAGGCTTTCTGAATCTGGGTATTCCTCTAGCTTACCAAACCGAGAATGAGCCCAACCGATCACACAAGGGTTATTGTTCATGTCTATCCTCCAAGTCGCGAAAGCTGAGAGCTCAAATATAATGCCTCGTTTATGGCGTCTGGGCATTGCCACTCAGAGGACGATCTAGCCGTTAGAGACCCCCTGCCGAGAATTGACATCTTTAGGTTTCAGTTCAAGCGTCAATCCTAGGAGCTAGGCTTCAATTGTCGAATTGATGAAAGGTCTCGCTCCAAACTCATCGGCTCTCCTCATTATTACGGGAATGCCCTGTTAAGGGCGCGACCGAGGCAAGCCTGCGTCACCAAGGCAACTCAGAAATCGAAAATAATGCGTGTAAGTCTGCACTTCTGCTGTTTCAATGAGTTATGCCCAAGCTTAGGAGCAGACGATGGACAGCCTTCTTGATTTTTTCGCCATGATAGCCGCGAGTGTCGCGGGACTTTTGGGAGGAACTTCTGAGCCTGTCTATAGTGGCTACATAGAGGCAGAGTATGTTTATGTATCTGCCGCTAGCGCCGGCAAGATTGACGAAGTGTCAGTTATAGAAGGTGATTTTGTAAACGCAGGCGATCTCCTTTTTGTTTTGGATGACAGACATCAGCAATCTGCGCTCGCAGCCGCAAATGCCGAACTGGCCGTTGCAAAAGCCAACCTGGAAAACTTAGAACAAGGTGGCCGCTCAGCAGAGGTCGAGGTGATCCGCGCCTCCCTTGCTCAAGCCCAAGCAGATGCACAACTTGCGCAAACTACGGCCGACAGATCTCGACAGCTGCTTTCGAATGGCACCATCTCTCAGGCGCGTCTGGACTCCGACCTTGCCAAACTTGAAAGCGCCAACAGCCATGTTGCACAGCTACAGGCTCAACTTCTTGTCGTCGAACTCCCTGCTCGTGATGCGCAGCAAATCGCCGCGGCAGCCAGTCTTGATGCGGCAAAGGCACGGCTGGAAGACGCGGAAACGGCGCTATCAGACAGAAGGATCGAGGCCCCTATCGGCGGAGTTGTCGATGCGGTTTTCTTTGACAAAGGGGAGATCACAGGGGCAGCCACGCCAGTTGTCTCGATCCTACCCGAAGGCCCACGAAAGGTGTTATTCTTTGTCCCTGAAGCCGAACGTACAAAGCTCGCAATTCACCAAGACTTAGCCGTGACCTGTGATGGTTGCCCTGAAAATGCTTCTGTTGAAATCACGCGCCTTGCGCAAAGCCCGCAATACACTCCCCCGATCATCTATAGCCGAGATGAACGTAACCGCCTCGTCTATCGCGTCGAAGGGCGGCTCGTAAATGCGGACAGCCTTCTACCTGGACAACCAGTTTCCGTGGTGCCTTCTCAATGACCGCTGATCTTGCGATATCGGTCAAAGGTTTGACCAAATCTTTTTCGGGCCGCAAGGTTGTCGATGACTTTGCGATCGACGTGAAAAAGGGCGCGATCTATGGCTTTCTAGGACCAAATGGCTCAGGCAAGACAACCACAATCCGTATGATGTGCGGACTGCTTACGCCTGACGATGGTAAGGGAACTTGCCTTGGCTTTGATATTCGAAAGCAGCAAGTCAACATCAAGGCCCGCGTTGGATACATGACGCAAAAATTCTCGCTTTATGAAGACCTTACAATCCGTGAGAACCTTGATTTTGTGGCGCGAATGTATGGCGTCAAGAACCGCAAGGCACGCGTAACCAATGCACTTGAGGACCTAGGCCTTCTAGATCGCGCAAGCCAACTGGCCGGCACTCTCTCGGGAGGCTGGAAGCAACGCCTTGCACTAGCAGCATGTATTATCCACGACCCTGATCTTCTTCTGCTTGACGAGCCAACCGCAGGCGTAGACCCCAAGGCAAGACGAGACTTTTGGGATGAGATACGAAGGCTCGCTGCGCAGGGTGTGACCGTTCTCGTGAGCACGCACTACATGGACGAGGCCGTGCAGTGCGACAACATCACTTACATTGCATACGGCCGCAAACTGATCGACGGCCCTTCGAACGACATTCCGCATCAAATTGGTCTAAGGAGTTGGCGCGTGACCGGTTACGACATCGGCGAGATGGAAGCCACACTGCGTGCCGAGGCCAAAGATGTTCAGGTCAATCGCTTTGGTGCCGTTCTGCACGTCAGTGGTAGGGACGAAAAAGAGCTCGCAGCGCTCGCTGAGAAACACGGTAAAAATGCAAAATACAAATGGGTTGCGAAAGAAAGCGAGCTTGAAGACGCCTTTATCTACCTGATGGCGGGCGCTAAAGATAACTTTGGAGACCACCACTCATGACATTCGGGTTCTCCATTTCGCGTTTTCTGGCCGTCTTGGTCAAAGAGTTCATTCAAATGCGGCGCGACCGCGTGACGTTTGTGATGATGATCGGTGTTCCGATCATGCAACTTTTGATCTTTGGTTACGCCATCAACTCCGACCCTCGCCAACTGCCGACCCTAGTGGAAATGGCAGATGAAGGACCGGTCACGCGCTCGATCTTGATGGGAATGAAAACCTCGACATTCTTCGATTTCCAAGGCGTCGTGACCAGCGCAGAAGAAGGAGATCAAGCGCTCCGAGACGGGACTGCCAACTTCGTCTTTGTCATCCCACCTGATTTTGAACGCGACCTGATGCGCGGACGCCACCCCGAGGTGCTTTTGTCTGCCGATGCGTCCGACCCATCTGCAATCGGAGGCGCAGTTGGTGCGATGAACGGCATTATCTCCACCGCGCTGTCTGAAACGCTAGAGGGACCACTTGGCACCATTAGAAACAGTCAGCTTCCCGTGGACGTCGTTGTGCACCGCCAGTACAACCCCGAAGGCAAAACTGCGGTCAATATCGTGCCGGGACTTCTTGGGATTATACTCTCCCTCACGATGGTCTTGATCACAGCGGTCGCGATCGTCCGTGAGACTGAAAAAGGGACGATGGAAACGCTACTTGCGACACCGGTGCGGCCACTCGAAGTCATGCTTGGTAAGATTATGCCTTATGTCCTCGTTGGATATGTCCAAACGGCGGTCTTCTTGCTCGTCGCCAAAGTTCTGTTCGCAGTACCATTCTTAGGCTCACCCCTCGCCTTTTTTGTCGGCTTCAATCTCTATATTGTGGTGAACCTTGCGCTTGGCTTTCTCATCTCGACGCTTGCGCAGAGCCAAATGCAAGCGATGCAGCTCTCCTTCTTCACGCTCTTACCCTCGATCCTACTTTCTGGGTTCATGTTCCCCTTCGCGGCCATGCCGCAATGGGCGCAGATGATTGGGAGCGTGATCCCCGCAACACATTTTCTTCGATTAACGCGCAAAGTCATGCTCAAGGGCGCAGAGATGGCAGATATTGCCACTGACCTGCGGGCAATTGGTATAATCACAATCGCCATCGTCCTCATTGCGCTTAAACGCTATCGCCAGACGTTGGATTGAAGGCAAACGATCAGGGAAAACCAGATATCGGCCGTACCATAACCTAAGAATTATCTCCCAAATGAGTAAGGGGCGTTTGTGGCGCCCCCTACGATTGGTGTTACTTCAATTAGCCCACAAGTGCTGAAAGCGTCACGCGCATCGGCGTTGTGGCGCGACCAATAAGTTTACTTAGATCATCACTTTGGGTCTCGAGAGCGCCGTGCGCCGCCTTAGCGTCGCTGTCAGCAAGCATCGCAGCCAAACCAGCAGGCAACCCTGCTCCAACAAGCGCATCCTTATATCCCGCTTCTGGAAGATCGACATATTCAATCGTCTTTCCAGACAGTTCAGATAGAAGGCTTGCGAACTCGGAAAGTGCGAATGAGGTGTCTCCACCAAGCTCGTATACCTTGCCTTTGTGACCCTCCCCCGCAAGCACCGTCGCGGCAGCTTCGGCATAGTCATCACGAGACGCCGATGAAAAACGCCCCACACCCGCAGCGCCGAAATGCTGACCAAGCGCAATGGACTGCGCCGCTACACCTGCAATGTTTTCAGAATACCAGCCATTCCGAAGTATCGAATAAGGCAACCCACTTTCACGAAGTGCGCCTTCGGTCGCGAGGTGCTCCTGAGCAAGAGCCATACCGCCAGTTTCAGCATTCAGAATGGAAGTATAGGCAATAAAGCCAATCCCTGCGTCTTTTGCAGCCTCGATGACATTCTTATGCTGAGAGGCGCGCTGACCTACTTCCGAGGACGAAATCAAAAGAAGGCGATCAACCCCTTTGAATGAAGCTTTGAGGCTTACAACGTCGTCATAATCGCCTTGGCGCGTCGCAATCCCTTGGGCCGCGTATTCCTCGGCGGCGTTACCTGAGCGCACAAGGGCAATGATATCTTCAGCGGGAACGAGGGTTTTGAGGTGCGCTACAACGCGCTTGCCAAGTTGGCCTGAGGCACCAGTCACGAGATATGTAGTCATTTGGAATTCCTTTTAAGTCTAGAATCGGATACTGGTCTCATTTAGTAACCTTTAAGACTCCTGAAAAGGAGGCAGGTTTTCATTATAAGGTAACCCAAAAGGAACCTCCCCATGCGTGATTTACCCGCAAGCAAATTAGATGCGTGGAAGGCTCAAGGCTTCGATCCTAACAATTGTCCGGTAAGACAAGTGCTTGATCATGTCTCAGCAAAGTGGCCGACCTTGATCTTGCTTGAGCTTGGCAAAGAACCGATGCGGTTCAACGCGCTTTTGCGCGCTCTACCCGACATTTCCAAAAGGATGTTGGCGCAGTCGCTAAGAGATCTGGAACGTGACGGGATCGTACATCGCGAGGTATTCGACACCAAACCACCGAGCGTGCGCTACAGCCTCACCGAAATCGGACAATCATTTCTCGAAAATATAATGGTGCTCGTCGACTGGGCGGACTGCAATATGCCTACGATCATCGCGGCGCGGCAAGCCTATGACAAGACCGCATAAGTATCCGCATCACCAATCAACAAAGAGGCCCACGACCAATGCGGGGCCCACTGGACGACGGCAAAGCGACCCCAAGCTGCATTTATGCCTAGGGTCGCAAGATGTGATCATTCAGCGTTGAACGTGAACAGTTTTTCACCGCTGATCATATATCCATCGATCAGGGACTTTGCCTTTTCCGACACGAGCCAATCCTCAAGCTGCATCGCCAGATCGTTACGGACATGGGGGTGCTTTTCAGGGTTAACTGGTAAATAGGCATACTGATTAAACAGAGCCGGATCTCCTTGGAACAGGACAACAAGATTGCCTTTGTTGCCAAAATTCAGCCAGCTCGCACGATCCGAGAGAATGTAGGCGTCAATGCCTGCCGCGGTGTTCAACGCAGCACCCATTCCCGCTCCTACAGCTTTATACCACTCTCCGAAGCTGGTCACATCAAGGTCTGCGGCTTTCCAGAGCTTGAGCTCCATCTTATGCGTGCCACTATCGTCACCACGGCTTACAAAATCTGCTTCAGCGGAGGCGATTTTTGTGAGGACGTCCTTCGCATTTTCGGCATCTGCGATGCCGGCTGTGTCGTTGCTGGAGCCGATGAAAACAAAGTCGTTGTACATGATTTCGCGGCGATGCGAGCCGAACCCAGCCTCTACAAAAGCCTCTTCTGCGGCGCGTGAATGAACAAGGATAGCGTCAACGTCGCCTGTCTCGCCCAGCTTAATCGCTTGTCCGGTGCCGACAACGAGCAACTGAACTTCGAGATCGAGGTCAGCCGCAATCTCAGGCAACAGAACTTCCGCTAGACCGGAATTGCTGAATGAGGTTGTGACAGCCAGCTTCATTTGCTCCGTAGCCGAAACCATCGTCCCAAGACTTCCAAAAACGGCAATGGAAGCAACGCTTGCGAGAACCTTGAGGAAGGGTCGCTTTTTGACAAATCCAGAAAAATCGGAGTGATGTTTGTCGGTAGACATAGGATTGGACTCACATAGGGAATTGAACTTCCCGACACATCTACGTTTTCGATAGTCCAATCAATATCTTTTTTCCGTCAATCAATAGAACAAAGCTATCATAAATGCATTTTCAAGCCGTCTAGAACTGATCGCCCGCTTACCGAGCGGGACGGCTTTTGAAAACCGGCAATGTCCAGCCAAAGGCGATTGCAGCCCCGCGCAAGACGAGCGCAGCGCCAAAGCCTATGGCTGAACTAATTTCTAGCGGAACGCCCAACGCGTTCATGAGAACGACTGAAGTCGCACCTGTAGCTGCGGCAGTGACATAGATATCGCGCTTGAGGATAATGCTTGGCTCCTGAGCCAAGAGGTCACGCGTTATGCCCCCAGCAGAGGCTGTGAACACGCCGAGAACAACAGCGACAAGGCCAGATGTTTCGAGGCTAATGCACTTGACTGTGCCCGCGGTCGCCGCAAATGCCATCCCAAATGCATCTAGCCATATGATCACTTTGATGCGCGACTGAAAAATCGGCGCGATAAAATGCATAAGAGCGGCAGCGACGAGGCTCGCGATCAGAGCCGCGGGTGACACGGTCCAAAAGACAGGCTGATCAAGGATCAGATCACGCAAAGTACCACCGCCGACACCAGCGGCAGCTCCAAGCCATAAGAAGCCCAAGATATCCATCTCTTTGCGCGAAGCTGCGAGCGCTCCTGTAATCGCGAAGACTACAGTCGCAAAGAGATCGAGTGTGTAAAGCATCAGAGCGTCGAACCCAGCCAGAGAATAATTCTAGGGCACAACACAAGCACAGCCAGCCGCACCAAGTCCACCGCAATAAAGGGGATCAGCCACCTGATGAGCAGCCTCTCTGAACTCTCCTTCTGTCAAACGTCACTGTGCTCACCCACGAAAGGACTGCTTCTACGCGCAGTTTCGCGGTATTTCGCAGGCGACATGCCGTTTGCCTTGGTAAATGCCTCGTAGAATGCAGAGAGCGAGGGAAACCCGCTATCCAGACCGACAGCTGCGATTTTATAGGGTGTTTCAGATAGAAGCATGCGAGCATGTGAGAGGCGCGCGCGCTGCAAATGCTGCTTTATGCTCAACCCCATGACCAGCTTAAAAAGATGGCCAGCGCGCCCAGTCGAGAGGTTCGCGGACTTAGCAATATCAGAGACATTGATCGGGATCGTGAAATTGTCTGCGATATATTTTAGCATCGCCTCAACGTGAAGCATCGCCTGCGCAGTTATCTCCTGTTGGAGTGTCACGATTTTGGGTTGCCGAAGCACCTCCCAGCCCTCGAGCGCCATTCGGCGCAAACGGTTTTCAATCTCATCAAGATGCATTCGCCGCCATTGCGCTGACTTTTGCCCCTTCTCAGCAATCAGCCGATCGAAGAAGGCAGCATCGCTCGGACCCAAAGTCTTTGCCCCCAATACAGCACCCGAAAGGATCGGTTCCACCATTTCCGTTGGAAGCCCCCAGCGGATGAACTGCCCGAGCGAAAGATAGATATTGGTGATCTTCCCAGTGCCATAAACGTTCGCGACTTTGTGCGGAGCCGCCCCCCAGAACAGGGTGAGTCGCTCGGATTTCAGGGCGATTTCCTCCCCCGAAAAGGAATAGTCCATTGCACAATTCTGCAAGAAATTGATCTCGACAGAGGTGTGGTGGTGATAAGGAGTATCGAAAAGAGCGGGTGTGTGACGCTCAATCAGATAGTCATTTGCCTTCGGAACGCGCGTTTTATCAACCTGCTCCGAAAAAGGAACGACATCTGAAATGTCTATTTTTTCTTTCTTTACCATAACCTTAGGAGCCAAACTTAAATCTTTTTCTCAACAGATTTTCCGAAAATGTTATGATTTCCGGAAAACAACAGTCCATTTCAGGAAGTCACGCATTTTCACCTAGGTCAATCTAAAGAGGTCATTAGGGAGGAAAAATCTGTGACACATACTTTTAAACTCTCCGGGTGGTTGCTCACCGGCGTTTGCGCTGCCGCACTTGGTGCAACAGTTGCGAATGCGGATCCCATGCCCGCCGAAACTTCGCTTTCTGGTCTCGAGTATGATCTGATCGGTCGCGATGACATTTACGACTATCGCGCTCTTGGTAGCTATTCGCAGGCACCGTTCCTTGACGAGCTGGTTGCCGCTGGCAAGCTGCCCCCCGTGGAAGAACGTCTTCCCGCCGAGCCGCTCGTCTTCAAGACCGCTGCTATGTCTGATGGTCTTGGCGTATACGGCGGTGTCTTCCGTCACGTAATCGGCGGCCGACCAGAAGGCTTTAACTGGCTTGCAGGTCAACACCAAGGTTGGGGCGGCATCAACATGGCCGTTCAGGAATGTCTTGTCCGTCAAGGTCCGCGCTGGCAGGTCAAAGGCGAAGACCAGTCCGGCCCGCTCCCGAACCTCGCAAAAAGCTGGGAATGGAATGCCGATATGACTGAACTGACCATGCACCTCGTAGAGGGTGTTAAGTGGTCGGATGGTGACCCCTTCGATACCGAAGACATCGCATTCTGGTATGACGACAACGTACAGGACGAAAACGTAGCATCACGTATTGCAGCCAATTCGTTTGGTGGCGGCGCAAAGCTCGAGGTTATCGACGCTTATACCTTTAAGTTCGTCTTCCCGTCGGCTCAGTCGAACACCATCGTTGAGGGACTCGCCTATATCCAAGGTTGCCCAGGCCCGAGCCATGTTCTCAAGGCTAGCCACCCCAAGTATGACGGCTCCAAGTCCTATGACGACTATCTGAACGCTATGCCGTCTGATGCGGTCCCTGTTCCGGTTCTCGGCGCATGGGTTCCGGTTGAGCACAAGCCAGATGAAATCGTGATCCTTCGTCGGAACCCATACTATTGGAAGGTTGACGAAGCAGGGAACCAGCTTCCCTACATCAACGAGATGCACTTTAAGCTCACCACTTGGGACGACCGCACCACGCAGGCCGTTGCAGGTACAGGTGACTGGTCGAACATGGAAAACCCGGGCAACTTTGTTGAAGCTCTAAAGCAGAGCCAAGACCCTGCCGCTCCTGTTTCGGCAAAATTCGGTCCGCGCACACTTGCGTGGCGTATCGAACTTAACTTTGCCCAGAACATGGCAGAGACGGACTACGACAAAGAACTCCGTGGCCTCTTCCGTGAACTCGACTTCCGTAAAGCAGTCAGCCACGCCATCGACCGTGACGCGGTTGGCCAGGCTCTCGCTCGTGGACCGTTCGCCTATGCCTACATGGGCGGCTACCCCACTGGCTCGCCTTACTATGATGCGGACGCCACCAATTTCACCCCCTACAACGTAGATGGTGCAAAGGCGCTGCTCGGGGGTCTCGGCCTCACCGACACCGATGGTAACGGCGTGCTGAACCTGCCGGGCACCGGCGAAGATCTCGTGATCGACGTGACCTACAAGTCGCAGCGTAACGAAGACCGTAAGCAAGTTGATGCGATCACTTCGCAGCTTGCCGAGGTTGGTATCCGCGTGCTGCCCAAGTCGATCGACGAAACCAGCTTCGATCCAATGCGCAACTCGGGTGACTTCTCCGCAATCTTGCAGCGCGCCAACTTCGTGCTTCCGACCCGTGAAGCATGTGGCAACCTGCCAGTTTCGGACATCTGCCCTGCGTTCCACCTCACGGGTGCAGAAGGTCGCGACCTGCTGCCGTTCGAAGGCGAACTGACCAGCCTCGTTGCCGAGTTCAACTCGACCGACGACTCCGCTGCACAGGCTGCAACTGCCAGCAAGATGCAAGCGATCCTGACCGACAACCTCTATAACATTGGTCTGGTTCAGGTTCCTGCGGCGCTCTTGGTGAACAAGCGTATCAAGAACGCACACCCGGGCACCCCTGTGTTCATGTATGAATGGGCAGAAGATGCTGTGATCCGCGAACGCCTCTGGGTGCCTGCTGATCAGCAAACCGAAGAGCTCCTCCCCGGAACTGTAGCTGAATACTAAGCTATAGCTTCGCTCGACACCCGCTCCGATGTCCAATCACATCGGGGCGGGATTTGACCAGACCGGGCCAACGGGCCCTTGGGGAAATTCAATGGACTTTGTGATTTTCTTTTTCAAACGGATCATCGTCTCGATACCGCTTCTATTGGGCATCTCGATCGTATCCTTTGCTATTATTCAAGCCGTTCCAGGCGATTATGTTGACACTTGGATCGCGAACACCTCGGCCCAAACGGGCAAATCTTATGACGAGCTTTTGCCTCAGGCGACTGCAATGCGTGAACGTCTCGGTCTCGACCAACCCGTCGCCATCCAGTATCTCGACTGGCTTAAGAACATCGTCACCGCCGGTGATTTCGGGATGTCGTTCGAACAGAACCGCCCCGTCACCGAAGTGATCGGCACCCGCCTACCCCGGACCTTGATCCTTGCAGTAATGACGCTTGTGATCGGCCAGGTTATGGGCGTGCTTCTCGGGATCTATGCCGCGACAAACCAATATAAACTGGGTGATAACCTTGCCACACTTATTGCCTTCCTCGGCATTGTGATCCCCAAATTCGTGATCAGCCTCGTGATCCTCTACTTCCTCGCAATTGTTTGGCACTCGCCCTACATCGGTGCGGTCAACTCGGCACAATACATCTTGCAAGAGGGTTGGACACTCGACAAATTCTGGGACTTCCTCAAGCACGTCTGGCCCGTTCTGCTTGTCTCGGTTTGGGCTGGTCAGGCCTATACGACCCGCATGATGCGCGGCAACCTGCTTGACGTTATGAACATGCAGTACATCGAAACCGCACGCGCCAAGGGCCTATCCCGCGGCAAAGTTCTCTTCAAACATGCGGTCCCGAATGCGCTCCATCCTGTGATCATGAACCTCGGCACGCGCTTTGACTACATGATCAAGGGAGAGATCGAGATTGCCATCGTGCTCGGCATTCCGACAGTTGGCCCACTTATCCTCGGCGCAGTGGGAGACCGCGATATGTATGTCGTCTCAGCCATTTTCATGATGGTCGCGATCCTTCTCGTCCTCGGGAATATCTTTGCCGACCTTATGCTTGCACTTCTTGATCCGCGCGTGCGCCGCGCCACTCTGACTCGGACTTAATGCAATGACTGATACAAGCCTCAATGCAGAAGCCGTCAGCGCGAGCGCGAACCTGTCCTATTGGCAACTCGTGCGCCGCCGCTTCTTTCGCAACAAATATGGGATGGTCGGCTTTTTCGGTTGTCTCTTCATCATCCTGACCGCCGTTTTCTCGGGTTTTATCGCGCCCTATGGGCCGGAAACCAAAGACCGCACGGCAATCTATTCGCCTCCGCAAAGCGTTCATCTCTTTGCCCCAGAGGGCGGCCTTACCCGCCCATACGTCATGGGGTTCACCGAAGAGATGAATTTGGTCACCTATGAAATCACCTTTGTTCCCGACGAGACCCAGCAGCACCCGCTCGCTCTCTTTGTCAAAGGTGACCCGTGGACCTTTCTTGGGATGGAGTTCGAGACCCGTCTGATCGGCACTACAGACGGAAGCATCGTTCACTTCCTCGGCACAGACTCGCTAGGGCGTGACGTTCTCTCACGCATGATCCTCGGGACACGCATCACTCTCCTTATGGGCTTTTTGGTTATGGTTGCAGCTTGCACCATCGGCACAACTGTTGGCGTTGCTTCGGGGTACTTTGGTGGGCGCTTTGATATGATCGTTCAGCGTATCGTCGAGTTCGTAAAGTCGTTCCCCGACCTTCCGCTCTACCTTGCTCTGGTTGCGATCCTGCCGCGCCGTGCAGAACCGATGAGCATCTTCATCATGTTCGCTGCGATCCTTGTACTGCTCCGCTGGGCCGACCTCAGCCGAGAGTTGCGCGGCAAAGTGATCTCGATCCGTTCAATGGAATATGTACGCTCAGCTGTAGCTGTGGGTGCCTCGGACGGCCGGATTATCGGTCGACATATCGTGCCGAACACCTCGTCGCATATTATCGTTTGGGCGACCTATCAGCTCCCTGAAGTGATCCTTTTGGAAAGCTTCCTGTCGTTCCTTGGCGTTGGCGTTCAGGCCCCAATGGTGAGCTGGGGCTCCATGCTCAATCAGGTGCGCGACTTCCAATCCTTTGCCTCTGCGCCGTGGCTCATGGCTCCAGTCGGTATGATCGTAATTTCCGTGTTGGCCTTTAACGCCTTTGGCGATGGTCTGCGCGACGCAATGGACCCTTATTCCAATGACTGATCCCTTGCTCAAAATCGAAAACGTCGTCGTCGACTTCAAGACAGTCACAGGCAAAGTCAATGCAGTGCGCGGCATCTCTTACGAGGTCGCACGCGGCAAGACGCTTGCAGTGGTAGGAGAGTCTGGCTCTGGCAAATCGGTGACGGCTCGCGCCATCATGTCGATGCTCGCCGACAACGCCCGCGTTGGTGCGGATAGCAAAATCTGGTTCGACGGAGAGGAGATATCTAACTTTTCGGAGCTTCAGATGCAAAGGATCCGCGGCAATCGGATCTCAATGATCTTCCAAGAGCCTCTCACCTCGCTCAACCCGATCTATACAGTCGGCGATCAAGTCGCAGAGATCATTCAGGTTCACCGCCCCATGCCGAAGAAAGAGGCTAAGGAAGAGGTACTGCGTCTCTTTAAAGAGGTACAGCTTCCCGATCCCGAGGCACGGCTTGGCCAATACCCTCATGAAATGTCGGGTGGACAGCGCCAGCGCGTGATGATCGCGATGGCGCTCGCAAACAAGCCTGACCTCCTGATCGCAGACGAGCCGACAACAGCTCTTGATGTGACGGTGCAGGCAGAAATCCTGACGCTTCTCAAAGACCTACAGAAGAGCCACAATATGGCTGTGATCCTGATCACGCATGACTTGACTGTGGTTGAAAAGACCTCGGACGACGTGGTTGTGATGCGCTATGGCGAAGTGGTGGAGCGCGGCGTCACTCGCGAGGTGTTCTCGAACCCACAACACCCCTATACCAAGCACCTCTTGGCAAGCGAACCAAAGGGCCGCCCCGGCCCTCTTGACCCAAATGCGCCGGTGCTCATGGAAGCCAAGGATATGCGGGTGGCCTTTACACTTGCTTACGGCGGGCTCTTCAGCCGCAAGAAGACCGAGCTTGTCGCCGTGAATAACCTCAACGTCACGCTCCGCAAAGGCGAGACGCTTGGGATCGTTGGCGAGTCCGGTTCTGGAAAAACCACACTCGGCATGTCGATGATCCGTCTGCAAGACGCGAATGGCGGGCAAATCCTTTTTGACGGCAAGGACATCAGCACCCTTAACCGCAAAGAGCTTCGGCCGATGCGCACGCGGATGCAGGTGGTGTTCCAAGACCCCTTCTCTTCGCTCAATCCGCGCATGATCATCCAGCAGATCATCGAGGAAGGTCTCATCGTCAACGGGATCGGTGCGAATGCTGCCGAACGTGAAGAGATGGTGGCCAAAGCCCTTGAGGATGTGCAGATGCCGCGCGAAGCGATGCAGCGTTTCCCACACGAGTTTTCAGGTGGCCAGCGCCAGCGTCTTGCGATCGCCCGTGCGATCGTGCTCAAGCCAGAGTTCATCCTCCTCGACGAGCCGACCTCTGCGCTCGATCTGTCCATTCAGGCACAGATCATCGACCTCCTTCGTGACCTTCGCGAAAAGCATGACCTCACTTACATGTTCATCAGCCACGACCTCAAAGTCGTCAAAGCGCTCTGTCACAACGTCATCGTGATGCAGCACGGCAATGTCGTTGAAGCCGGGCCCACCGCCCAGGTCCTCGAAACCCCTCAATCCGAATACACCCAGCGTCTTGTCAACGCTGCGTTCAACGTCACAGCCGCCTAAAGGGGCGGTGAATTAAGAAGGAAACTCTTATGCGTGCACATCCAAAAATCGCTTTTATCGGCGCCGGATCCACGGTTTTTATGAAAAACATTATCGGCGACGTACTCCAGCGTCCCGCATTGGCCAATTCGCATGTCGCTTTAATGGACATCAACGAGCAGCGCCTCAAGGAAAGCGAAATCGTCTTTGAAAAGCTGGTCTCATCGATCGGCGCTGGTGCGACCCATTCGCTCCACACAAACCAGCGCGAAGCCCTGACAGACGCAGATTTCGTTGTCGTGGCGTTCCAGATCGGCGGTTATGAACCTTGTACCGTGACGGACTTTGAAGTCCCGAAAAAGTTCGGCCTTCGCCAGACAATCGCAGACACGCTGGGCATTGGCGGTATTATGCGCGGACTTCGCACCGTGCCGCACCTTTGGTCCATCTGTGAAGATATGACAGATGTATGCCCTGACGCGCTGATGCTTCAGTATGTGAACCCAATGGCGATCAACACATGGGCGATTGCGGCGAAATACCCGCATATCAAACAGGTCGGCCTTTGCCATTCAGTGCAGCATACCGCGCACGAGCTAGCCAGCGACCTCCAGCTTCCTGATAGTAAGATCCGCTATCTCTCCGCAGGCATCAACCACGTCGCCTATTTCCTCAAGTTCGAGGAAATCATGGAGGACGGCACCTATCGCGATCTCTACCCCGCGCTCCAAAAGGGCTATGCTGACGGCGTTTATCCGCGCCCCGAAAGCAGCTGGAACCCACGCTGCCCGAACAAGGTGCGCTATGAAATGATGAAGCGCCTTGGCTATTTCGCAACTGAAAGCTCCGAGCACTTTGCTGAATATGTGCCGTGGTTCATCAAGCGTGGCCGCGACGACATCATCGAGCGTTTCGGCATTCCGCTGGACGAATACCCCAAGCGCTGTGTCGAGCAGATCGCGCGCTGGAAAGACCAGCTCGAGGAATACAAGACCTCGGACAGCATCGAAGTGCCGAACTCGGTCGAATATGCCTCCGAGATCATCAACTCGGTTTGGACCGGAACGCCGAGCGTGATCTACGGCAACGTCGCGAACAAGGGCTATATCCCCGCCCTGCCCGAAGGCTGCGCTGTTGAAGTTGCGTGTCTTGTGGACCGCAACGGCATCCAGCCGACCCGTGTGAACGACCTACCGCCGCAGCTTGCCGCGATCATGCGCTCGAACATCAACGTGCAGGAATTGACCGTCAAGGCACTCCTCACCGAGAACCGCGAGCACATCTATCACGCCGCCATGATGGACCCCCATACGGGCGCAGAGCTTGACCTCGACCAAATCTGGGAGATGGTGGACGAATTGATCGAAGCGCACGGCGCGTGGCTTCCCGAATGGATTTCGGGGGGCGCAAAGAAAAAGGTAGCCTAAGATGACCGCAGCAGACGGCCAGCCCCCCTTGCACATTGCCATCGTCGGTGGAGGCACGGCAGGTTGGCTGTCTGCGCATCTTTTGCAGGCCGAAGCGAAACGCCTTGGGCGCACGCTTCGGCTGACCTTGATCGAAAGCTCCAAAATACCGACCATCGGGGTCGGAGAAGGCACCACCTCGATTTTTGGCGGTGTGCTTCAAGCGCTCGGGTTCGACGAGCGCGATTTCCTTGCAAAAACCGATGCCACCATCAAATTCGGGATCAGGCACCGCGACTGGCGGCGTTTGAGTCATGTCTATGACGGGCCGATTGACGATGCCTATGCGCTAGCAGACCGCGTGCCGAACGCTGGCGCTTGGATCGATACCTTTTGCGTCGCCGCAGGTCGCTCGGTGACCGAACCCCATGTCTTTGCGGCGCTGATGGCTACTGGTAAAGCACCCGTTGCGCACTCAGGGGGCCGCGATGTGCCGATCAGCCGCTTTCACCACGCCTATCACTTCGATCAGGCAAAGGTCGGTGCCTATTTGCGCGACAAAGCAGAGGGGATCGAAACCCTAGACGCATTGGTCGAAAGCGCCGAGCGGGACGCCGGAACGGGCGACATCACGGCATTAAACCTTGATACCGGTGAGGACTTCACCGCCGATTTCTTTATCGACTGCACTGGGTTTCGCCGCTCTCTCATTTCGGGCGCGATGGGCGCGACTTGGGTCGGCTATGGTGACGTATTACCAGTTAACCGCGCGATGCCCTTCTGGCTCGACCTGAAAGAGGGTCAGGAGCTTCCTGCCTATACGCTCGCATGGGCGCAGAAATCAGGTTGGATGTGGCAAATCCCGACGCAAGGGCGGATTGGGTGCGGCTATGTCTACTCCGACCGCCATATTTCCCCCGATCAGGCACAGGCCGAGATAGAGGCAGCGCTCGGTCATCCCATCGAGCCGCGCAATGACATCAAAATCAACGCCGGCCGCCTCTCTGAGGTTTGGAAGGGCAACGTCCTTGCCCTTGGCCTTGCCTCCAGTTTTCTCGAACCACTCGAGGCGACGTCGGTTCACGGGACGATTGTTTCGCTCCTTTTGTTCATCAAGCGCCATCTGGCAACGCTCGGCACACCCGATCCCAAAGGGCAAGAGCGCTTTAACGCAGCGATTGCAGGTGAGGTCGATGATTTCCGCGATTTCATCAATCTGCACTACGTGAGCGAACGCGACGATAGCCCGTTTTGGCGTGATGTTTCTGCGGAATATATTCAACCGCAGACCAGAGAAAGGGTTAACCTCTGGCGCAAGCAGATGCCCAAAGCGAGCGATTTCAGCAATGACCTTGATGGATTGCCCCATGTGGAGGAGTTGCTCCACTATCCCGTTCTTGACGGGCTCGGCCTGCTTTCCCGAGAGGTTGCCCGCAAGGAAATGGCCGCAAACCCCAAACTAAGGGACTTTGCCCGCCAAACAGTTGATCACTTAACAAAGCAAGCCAAAGAAGCTGCAAAGCAAGCCATATCGCACCGTGCGTGGCTTGAAAGTCTTTGACTGCCGATGCGTAACAACGGATCGTCGAACTTCTAACCAATGGCGAGGCTTGAGCGCATAAGCAGAACGAATCTCCCGCTCCTAGAGCGCGTTTTGGGCAAGCAACTTCTTCAAGTCAGAGTTTCCGCCGATTAAAACGCCATCGACAAAGACCATTGGAAACGTTGGCCAACCGGTCCACATTTTTAGGGCCAAGCGTCGGTGCCAACCGGATGTGTAGCTTCCATACTCGAGATACTTAAACTCATGCCCCGCTTTAGTCAGGCTACGACGCGCTCTTGCGACAGAGTCGTTATACCGCATCCCCACAATGACAATGCGGTTCTGTTCAAGCGCAGTTTGGACCTCTTCCACGATATCAGAGTTAAACGACTGGACTTGCTCGCGGATTGCTGGGTGTAGTTTTTCGTTGGACAGAAGTTGACGCATTTCTGATTACTCTGGTTTTGGTCTCGGACGCGGGCAGCTTTGGCAGCAAAAGCTATTCCAATTTACGCGACCTTGAGATGATTTGAATCGCATCTAAGCACCGAGACCATTCAGAACAATCCCTATTCCAAAATAGCCTTTTACAATTCAACGCAACCTAGCCTTGGTGCAGGCGATCGCTTTGGTTACGTTTCGCCTTCTTGGCATTTTGGAAGAATACAAAGCATCTCGTATAGCAAGTTCGCCCCAATAAGCGCTGTGTTACCGCTTGGATCATAGGGCGGCGAGACCTCGACGAGGTCGCAACCAACTACATTAAGCCCAGCGCACCCTCGGATCAATTCAAGCGCTTGCCACGTTGTGAGGCCGCCTATCTCTACGGTCCCAGTACCAGGTGCAAACGCAGGGTCGAGGCTATCAATATCGAAAGAAATATAGGTTGGCGTATCGCCAATCTCTTGGCGAATTCGGTTGATGAGCGGCTTCAAGGACTGCCCCCAACATTCCTCGGCCTGAATGACTGTCCAGCCTTGCTTGCGGGACCAGTTGAAATCGTCGGCCGTATAGCCCGTCCCGCGCAAACCGATCTGATAAACCTTTTCGTTATTGAGTAGGTTTTCATCGAAAGCTCGTCGAAACGGCGTTCCGTGAGCAATCTTTTCACCAAACATCTCGTCATTTATGTCCGCATGCGCATCGATGTGGATCAAAGCAACTGGACCATGCTTTTGCGCAATCGCTTGGAGAACCGGATAGGTCAGAGTGTGATCACCACCAAGTGTCAGCGGAACAACGTCGTGCCTCAGGACACCTTTATAGAATTCTGCAATCCGCCTGACCGTGTTTTTGAGATCAAAGGTGTTGATCGGAACATCGCCAATATCCCCAACTTGCATCTTGTCAAACGGTGCTGCACCCGTGGCCATATTGTAGGGCCTTAACATGCTGGATTCAGAGCGAATTTGGCGTGGCCCAAACCGCGTACCAGATCTATTCGACGCGCCGATATCCATAGGAATTCCGACAAAGCACGCATCAAGTCCGCTCGCATCTTCGCATGCGGGGAGCCGCATCATCGTAACAGGCCCTCCAAACCGAGGGACCTCATTGCCACCAATTGGTTGATTGAATTTATGCTCCACGGATGCCTCCTACAATCTCACTTCAACCCTAGACACCGCTTTGAATTGGCTCAAGCTCGATGCAATAAGCCTGTGCATTACTAACCAATAATATGAACGCCAAGACTACGCCCTTCGAGGTGTGAGCCTCCCCCACTGATCCAGTCCACCGTTATTTTTAGGAAACGCAGGACCAGGAATGGCAAACAGCGGACCAAGTCTGTTTCACTAATGATAGATCGTTTCATGGCTAACATCGATCCCCCGATCATGCATGAGATCCTCCACATTACGAAGTGACAGTCGGAACGCACTTAAAGCACGACCGATAGGCGCATCACCTCTGGGCTGATCTTGAAATACCGAAATGGAGAGCGCTTGGTCATATCAAACCGCTAACCACGTAACCTACACTGCTCAAGGCCGCTTTGTCTGACAGTTTGGACCCTCTTGAATCCAGACCTGCATGGAGTTCTCGCCACGATTGCACCAACTGAAAAATGGAACAGCAAAAATAGTTGTATCGACTAATCTGGCCCTTGAATTGCGATAAAGAATGCTACCCCATTCCTCCGCATCCTCGGCAATCCCACTTGCCTTTAAAACGGTAACGCCTCCCAATAGTTCCGGATCAAAATAATCAAGCAAATTTGCATCGTGGGGCAATTGCAACCGGTTCACAGCTACTTCGTTATCATGTTGTTCACAGCAGTAAATGATAGGTCCACGCCTTAAGGCAACACGACCTAAGTTGTGTCGGACATCTGGATGGGCGTAGATCCTTTCGGGCAGCATTGCCAAGTCAAGCTCAATGATATCCCCCAGTTTCCACTTACGCGTAATCTTCAAATAGCCGCGTTCCGTTCGCATTATCACGCTATGGCCATTCACTGTCGCCGATGCTGTTTTGCACCAGCCCGGAATTCGTAACGATAATGTAATTTCGCTTGTGCCCACCGGATCCAATTGTATTCGAATTTTACCATCCCACGGATAATTCGAAGTTTCGGTAAGCCTTACCTCGCCCCCCGCTACGCTCAACGTCGTGACAGCGCCACCATACAAGTGAACGGCAATCTCGTCGTCCGCCACCCCATAGAAATATCCAGCAACAGACGAAACAAGCCGCGAAACATTCATCGTACAGCAAGGACAGTTGTGCCAAGCCCAACGTTTATGTGTCCCATCGCTCTCGAGCTTGTTGTCATAGAAATAATGCTCGCCATCGAGAGATAGTCCGGAGAGGGTATTATTGAACAGGGCAAGTTCCAGAATATCCGCATATTGCCCATCAAGATCGAGGTTTAACATGCGCGCCGCCCAGAAAATCATTGCCACGGAAGCGCATGTTTCAGCATAAGCGGTATCATTCGGAAGGTCGTAGTCCCGGGTAAAGCCTTCATTGTCCGCGGACGGGCCGAACCCCCCGGTAACGTACATTCGCTTTTCGGTCGCGTCACGCCAAAGCGCTTCACATGCAACTTTCAGGCTAGAGTCATCATTCTCTGCTGCGATATCCGCCATGGCTGCATACATGTACATCGCGCGGACTGCATGTCCGACAACTTTAGTCTGCTGGCGGGCAGGCACATGTGCTTGCGCATATTCATATGTTTTATGCCAGTAAGCCTGCGGGTTTTCCCCGCGTGTATTAGCCTCCATAGCGAAAAAGTGTGCCACCTCGTTGGTATTCCCTCGCTCGTCGATAAAATAGCTAGCAAGATCGAGAAATTTTTGTTTGCCCGTCGCATGAAAGGTCCGAACCAAAGCAAGCTCGATTTCTTGATGCCCTGGGTAACCTCGCTTCTTTCCCTCTTCGACGCCGAACGTCGCCGCAATATGGTCCACATAACGCTCCATAATATCCAAGAAACGGTGACGTCCTGTTGATTGGAAGTAGGCCACTGCACCTTCTAAAAGGTGGCCGGCATTATAGAGCTCGTGATTGTCCCTCAAATTGGTCCAGCGGTTTTCCGGTTCACGTTGCAGGTACCAGCAGTTGAGATATCCGTCATCTGCCTGGGCCACCTCGAGATCATCGATTATGGCCTCAATCTCTTTCTCGATTGCTTGATCCCTTCGATGAGTCAGCGCGTATGATGCGGCTTCAATCCACTTGCCTATGTCGCTGTCCCAGAAAACTTGGACAGTGAACCCATAATTATTCAGCGGTTGTGTCAACGCCGGAACAGGTTTGGGAAGCTTTATCGACCCACGAATATCCCATCTTTCCAACATTTTTAGTTGGCTAGGGATCGTTTTTGTCAGGACAATCTCCAGTCTTTCTTGCCAGAACGGACCGGTGATTTTAACGCGCGAAAATGGGACAGAAGCATACTTACGCATTTCATGTCTTTCCTCTTAGACTTTGAAAGACCTTAAAGCTCGACAAGATCAATCCAAATAATGTGCATGTTAGGATATCGAATTCGAAAGCATCGAGGCTCTAGAAATTATCAAACGTTACACCTTCTTATCGACAGTCTTTGTTAGGTAAGAATGTAAACCCAAAACATCATGATGCGTGGAATGCCGTTCCATGACTATCGAACAAAACCACTTGAGAGCGGTCAAAGATCAGATGCACATCGTCACCCGTCTGTACCTGAGACCGACCGCTGTCTTGGGCGACAATCTGGGTCCCATCCTGCAGCACCGCATAAACCAGTGTCCTGTCGCCCAGGCGTTCAACAACGCGAACGCGCGCTGGCAATCCTTCTGCCGCATCGGAAAGTCGGATCGCTTCGGGCCGTATCCCTAGTTCAAAGTCTCCGAATTTCGAAAGTGCGATGTTCGTTTCAAGGGTCAGCCCATCGGAGGTGACGAAATTCGCGCCGTTTTTCCCTTGTGACGTGGTCCCTGAAAGAAAGTTCATCGCTGGACTACCGATAAATCCTGCAACGAATTTGGTCGCGGGGGTATCATAAACCTCTAACGGCGTTCCGATCTGCTCGATCTTGCAATTATTGAGGATCACAATCCGATCGCCCAGAGTCATAGCCTCGGTTTGATCGTGCGTCACATAGATCATTGTCGATTTGATGCGTTGATGAAGCTCGGCAAGCTCCACACGCGTACGCACCCTGAGTGCTGCATCGAGGTTGGACAAAGGTTCGTCGAATAGGAATGCAGCAGGTTCCTTGACAATTGCCCGCCCGATGGCAACGCGCTGGCGTTGTCCGCCCGAGAGTTGCGCAGGTTTGCGATCAAGCAGCGCTCCGATTTCAAGCACATGCGCCGCCTCTTCTACTCGACGTTTGATTTCATCGGGCGCAAGACGAATGTTCTTGAGACCGAAGGCCATGTTTTCACGAACGCTCATATGCGGGTAAAGCGCATAGTTCTGGAACACCATCGCAACATTACGCTGACCGGGTGCCAAGTCCTGACTGACTTTACCGTCGATCAGAAGCGTTCCTGAATCGATGCTCTCCAATCCCGCGATCATTCTTAGAACTGTCGACTTTCCCGAACCCGAAGGGCCAAGAAAAACGACGAACTCGCCTGATTGGATATCCAGCGACAACCCCGAGATTACCTCGACAGCACCAAAACTCTTGGAGATATTTTGAAGCGAGATATCTGCCATGTTCAATCCTT
>JAYPUF010000024.1:0-28734 GCA_038133925.1 Marivivens sp.
CTCAGTTTGGATATCAAGTGCACGGCCGCGAGGGGCGCGTGGACAAAGCGGATGCTTTTTTTGGTAACGCGCTTGATCACGTGCGGACCCTGTTTGCCGCAGGCGTGCCAGTCATCGGCGTTTGTGCGAGCGGCATCCTGATCCGTGCGGTTGCACCTGTCCTCAACCAAAAGCGGACCGAGCCAGCGATGCTTTCGGTGAGCGACGATGGCTCTGTTGTGATTCCGCTCCTTGGTGGACATCGCGGTGCAAATCGGATGGCCAGCGAGATCGCTTCGCTTCTGGAGGCCAAGGCAGCAGTTACGACCGCTGGCGATGTCGCGATTGGTGTTGCTCTGGACGAACCGCCGCTGGGCTATCGCATTGCAAATATTGAAGACGCCAAAGAAGCTATGGCAGGTATTCTTGCGGGCAAAGGTGTGCGCGTTGTTGGCGAGAACATCTTTGGTATCGAAAATACTGGCAAAGGTGCTGTCGCGCTGACCGTGACAGAAGCACCTGTTGAAGGCAGTGGATTGAACCTTGTCTATCATCCCCAGCGCTTTGTTCTTGGCCTTGGTTCCGCGCGAAATGCGAGCGCGGACGAGGCTTGGGCGTTTGTCAAAAAGACCCTTGAAGAGGCCGGAATTGCCAAAGGCGCAATTGCTTGTGTTGCCTCAATTGACCTCAAAGGTGACGAGCCTGCGATGAACGAAGTCGCGCGTCGACTTGGCGTTCCTTTGCGCCTCTTTACTGCCGCTGAACTCGAGGCGGAAGCTAGCCGTCTAGCGAACCCATCGGATGTCGTGTTCGCAGAAGTTGGCTGTCATGGTGTATCCGAGGGCGCTGCGCTCGCCGCAGCTGGTAAGGACGCCATCCTCGTCGTTGAGAAGCAAAAGATCGCAGAAGTGACCTGTGCCATAGCGCGTGCGCCGGAGCCGATTACTGAAATGGCAGGACGTTCCCGCGGTCGCCTTTCTGTCGTCGGGATTGGGCCAGGGCAGGCTGCTTGGCGTACGCCCGAGGTGTCGCGCCTCGTGAGCGAAGCTGAAGAACTTGTCGGATACGGCCTGTACATCGACCTGCTCGGTCCGCTTGCGGCTGGAAAACATCGTGCAGACTTCCCGTTGGGTGGCGAAGAAGACCGCTGCCGCTACGCACTTGAACGCGCCGCTGAGGGGCGCAATGTTGCGCTCGTTTGCTCTGGCGATGCGGGTATCTATGCGATGGGTGCTCTTGTGTTCGAGCTTCTCGACCGTGCCCCTGATCAGATGGGCGTAAGCGACGCAGCGCACCGGGTCGAAGTCGTCTGTTCCCCCGGTGTTTCGGCCCTTCAGGGCGCGGCTGCGCGCGCTGGTGCACCACTTGGGCATGACTTCTGCACCATCTCCTTGTCTGACCTCCTTACACCTCGCGCGGCTATCTTGCGTCGCCTCAAGGCCGCAGCAGAGGGCGATTTCGTTATCGCTTTCTATAACCCAGTGAGCAAAACGCGCCGCACGCTCTTGGCCGAAGCGCGGGATATCCTCTTGGAGCATCGCCCCGCCGATACCCCAGTTATGCTTGCATCGTCGCTTGGTCGCCCCGAAGAATACGTGCGTTATCGCCGCCTTGACGAGCTTGAGGTAGATGAGGTCGATATGCTGACCGTTGTTCTTGTCGGCTCGTCCAACTCGCGGCTTGCGCAGCTTGGTGAAGGGCCACGTATGTTCACGCCGCGCGGCTATGCGCGCAAGATCGACGGCGATCTGAGCGGCAAGTCCTAAGTTCCAATTTTTCGGCAGTCTGACAGAAAGGCCATGCCATGACAGTTTTCTTTATCGGAGCAGGCCCCGGCGATCCCGAGCTTCTGACCCTCAAGGCGCGTCGGATCATCGGCGAATGCCCTGTTTGCCTTTATGCGGGCTCTCTGGTCCCCGAAGAAGTTGTCGCATGTGCGCCAGAGGGCGCTCGAGTGCTCGACACCGCTCCAATGACGCTTGAAGATACACATGGCGAAATTCTAGCTGCCCACGAACGCGGTGAAAACGTAGCGCGTGTGCATTCCGGTGACCCGTCGCTTTATGGGGCAATTGCCGAGCAAATTCGCCGCCTAAAGGCAGATGGCATCGACTATCAGATCATTCCGGGTGTCCCCGCCTATGCGGCGGCCGCAGCGGCTTTGGGTCAAGAGCTGACCATCCCCGAGGTTGCGCAATCCATCGTTCTGACGCGGATGTCGATGAAGTCGACTTCAATGCCTGCAGGCGAAACACTCGAAAACTTTGGCCGAACAGGCGCTACGCTTGCAATCCATCTTGGTATCCGCGCACTTCGCGAGATTGAGCGCCAACTTTCCCCATTCTATGGTTCAGACTGTCCCGTTGCCGTCGTCTATCGAGTGGGCTGGCCAGATCAGACAATCATCCGCGGCACACTTTCGGACATCCATGCAAAGGTTCGCGAAGCCAAGATCACACGGACAGCGCTTGTTCTTGTCGGTCCAGCCTTGTCGGATAATCACGGCTTTCCTGACTCAGCGCTCTATGATGCCGCCAAACCTCACGTGCTTCGTCCACGCGTTAAAGCTGGTGCCTGAAGGGAACATTTTCTGAGATTTCGCATTAATACCAAAGGTTAGCTTGAATCGTTTAGGTTCTGCTTCAAGCTGCCCTTACTCGGTGGAGGTGAAAATGTCGGAATATCTTCCAGAAGCAGTTCGCAAAGGACTTGAGGACGCGCGCAAAGCGGCTCTGCGCCGTTCGTCGCGTCTATGCGTGCATGTAGGGGACGACGTCTATCGCATCAACAAGATGTGGGATACTGGCTTCTCGATGGATGCAGAAGACGCGCCAAATCTGCGTGGTCAGGTCGAGATTTATGACGGCATGCGCCACGTGTCGCGCTGTCTTATCGTAGCTTCCACGGAAGAATCAGGCGAGATGCTTTTCGAGTTCAAATGGAACACGCCAGTCTCTGATAGGCCCGCGCTTGACTATGTGCAGGAGCGCGAGGCTCCCGCCGGTTTACTGGGTTTTAGCTTCTAATTACTGAAGATCGCGGAATGCCGCTTGAAGACGTTTAACAGCGTCTTCAACGCGCACGCGAGGCGTTGCGAAGTTAAAACGAAGGTAGCTTTCACCGCCTTTGCCAAAAGTTATGCCGTGGTTCGCAGCAATCTTGGCGTCCTTTTCAACGCGCTGTTGGACTTCTTGTACCGAAAGCCCTGTGTCCTCGAAATTCACCCATGCAAGATATGTTGACTCCATTTCCATGGACTTAACACCGGGGATCGTGTTCACACCCTCATCAAAAATGCGGCGGTTGGTGTCGAGATATTCGCGTAGAGCATCAACCCAAGCGGCACCTTCGGGGGTGTAAGCCGCCATCGCCATAAAAAGCCCGAATGAATTCCCAGAAATACCAAGTGCTGCCATGCGGCGCGCAAAGTTTGCACGCAGATCAGGGTCTTCGATGATGACATTGCCGGAATGACTTCCTGCAATGTTGAACGTTTTGGTCGTCGCGGTCATCGTCACCAGCCGCTCGCGGGTGCTCTCGATTAATGCAGTCGGGATATGTTTAACTCCCGGCATGGTGAGGTCTTGGTGGATTTCGTCCGACACGATGATGAGATCATGACGTGCAGCAAAAGCGACCACAGCTTCCAACTCACCCTTCGTCCATACGCGGCCACCTGGGTTATGGGGTGAGCAGAGAATAAGCATCCGTTCGTTGCCAAGCATTTGCTTGTCATAGGCGTCGAAGTCGAATTCATAGCGCCCGTCATTGTTCACCAGTTCGCATTCTACGACTTGACGACCCGAGGCGTTAATCACCCGAGCAAAGGCGTGATATACAGGGGTAAACAAAACGACGCCGTCCCCTTCGCAGGTGAAGGCATCAATGCAAAGGGCGGTTCCATTCACCAAGCCATGCGTCGTGAAAATCCACGAAGCGTCAATGTCCCAGCCGTGGCGTTCTTTCATCCACCATTGAATGGCGGCGCGGTATGGTCCTTCGTCTCCAAAGTAGCCATAGATGCCGTGATCAAGCTGTTCTTTGATCGCCTTTTGCACACAGTCGGGTGCCTTGAAATCCATATCGGCAACCCACATCGCAAGACCGTCGGCTTCTGGCACGCCATAGAGTTTCTCCATCATGTCCCATTTGACGCAATGTGTGCCGTGGCGGTCTATCACTTCATCAAAGTTCATTTGGAGGCTCCTTTATTGCAACGATCGCAAGGTTGCGCTTTGATTGCCAAGGCGCAAGGCCAAAACGACTGGTTCTTGCGGGAAGTCCCACAAATGGCTACATCGCGCTCATGACCATCAAACCTATTCTCATTCACCCCGATCCACGTCTCAAAAAGGTCGCCGACCCGATTGCTGAGGTTTCGAGCGCAATTCGCCGCCAAGCGGATGATATGATCGAAACGATGTACGACGCCCCCGGTATCGGGCTTGCTGCGCCGCAAATCGGCGTTCTAAATCGTCTCATCGTAATGGATGCTCAGCGCGACCCCGAGGCAAAGCCGAACCCGATGGTTCTTGTGAACCCCGAGGTGATCTGGGAATCTGAGGAGCGCAACGTTTATGAAGAAGGTTGCCTTTCGATCCCCGAACAATTCGCCGAGGTTGAGCGACCCAAGATGGTGCGAGTGCGTTGGCTCGATCTGGATGGCAAGACCGTAGAAGAAGAGTTTGACGAACTTTGGGCGACTTGCGTTCAGCACGAGATCGACCACCTCAATGGAACTCTGTTCATTGATTATCTCAAGCCGCTCAAGCGCCAGATGATCACACGCAAGATGCAAAAGCTGAAACGCGACCGCGCGCGCGGCTGATCTTTCGGAGGTTTCGAGATGCCCCATCGTCCCTTTGTTATGTGGCCGGACAAGCGTCTTCGCTCTGCCGCAAATCCTGTCGAGGTTGTAACGGACGAAACCCGTGCGATTTGGGATGAGATGATTACTGCGATGGAAGAAATGCCTGGAGTTGGTCTTGCAGCTGTCCAGCTTGGGATCATGCTGCGCCTTGCTGTTGTAGATTGTTCCGAGGAGCGCGGAAAAGCTGTGCGCATGGCGAACCCCGAAGTGCTCCATACCAGCGTTCAGCCCCGCGATCACGAGGAAGCCTCACCGAACCTTCCTGGAGTGTCGGCAAAAGTGACGCGTCCACGCGCGGTTACGGTTAAGTTTCTGAACGAAAGCGGCGAGGTCGAAGAGCGCGATTTCGTCGGGCTCTGGGCAACGAGTGTCCAGCACCAGATCGACCACCTTAACGGCAAAATGTATTTTGACCGCCTCAGTAAAATGAAGCGTGACATGCTGCTTCGCAAAGCTCAAAAGCTGAACAAATAGGAGAGCGTCATGCGTATCGTCTTTATGGGAACGCCTGATTTCTCGGTTTCCGCTCTGAATGCTCTTGTTGAGGCAGGTCACGAGATTACGGCTGTCTATTCGCAGCCCCCGCGACCTGCTGGGCGCGGTAAAAAAGAACGACCTTCACCCGTTCATACACGTGCTCTCGAATTAGGGCTCGAGGTTCGTCATCCAGTTAACTTTAAGGCTGAGGAAGATCGCGCGGCATTTGCGGCTCTGAATGCTGATATTGCTGTCGTCGTCGCTTACGGACTGATCCTTCCGCAAGAGGTTCTAGATGCGCCCAAACATGGTTGCCTGAACATCCACGCCTCGCTCTTGCCGCGCTGGCGTGGTGCTGCTCCAATCCATCGTGCCATTATGGCAGGCGACGCTGAAACGGGCGTTTGCATTATGCAGATGGAAGCTGGACTTGATACAGGACCAGTGCTCTTGCGTCAGGCGACTTCAATTGGAGCTGAGGAAACAACCGGTGTTCTACATGACTGGCTCGCCGATATGGGGGCAAAGCTGATCGTTGAGGCGCTTGCAAAGCTTCCCGAATTGGTCCCTGAAGTTCAGTCTGAAGAGGGTGTTTGCTACGCTCATAAGATCGACAAGGTCGAGGCGCGTATCGATTGGACGCTTTCTGCGGTCGAAGTCGATCGTCAAATTCGTGGCCTGTCGCCATTTCCCGGGGCATGGTGCGAGGTTGAAAGCGAGCGAGTAAAGCTTCTCTCGTCAAAACTTGCAGAGGGCCAAGGTAAAGCTGGCGCGGTGCTCGGCGGCTGGACGATTGCTTGCGGCGACGGAGCGGTTGAAATCACGCGGCTTCAGCGTGCGGGTAAAACACCGGTAAACGCAGAAGAGGCGCTGCGCGGTATGACGCTGCCTAAGCAACTTTCCTAATTGGCTTTTGCCTCGGAAAAAATCTGATCCGTAAGCTCTCCAAGTGCTAATGCGGCAGCACCGCGCGCCCAAACGAATTGGTCCCATGTTTGGATTTCGATCTGGCATGGAGAGCGGGATTGATTGAGCGTGAGCGCCTGCGTTTCTTCGAAAACCTCGTCTGCATAGAGATAGTCAAACCGCATCTTCTCACCAGACAGGATGATCATTTCGGGATCGACAAGGTTGATGATGTTGGAAAGTCCAACAGCAAGATACCTTCCGGCCCGCCTAAAGATAGTCTGTGCACCTTTGTTGCCGGACTTTGCCTGATCATAAAGCGTTTCAAGCATCTCAGGCAGGCTCATAGGGTTCTGGCGTGAAATTCCCAGAGCAGTAGAGGCCTCGCGAGCGAGCGCATAGTCGGCGAGATATGCTTCCAGACAGCCCCGCCTTCCGCACCGACAAAGCGCGCCATCAAGTTGCACCTTAGTGTGCCCAAACTCGGTCCCAAGGCCACGTGTTCCGCGAAAGATTTGACTGTTCATAACCAGTCCCATCCCAACGCCATGTTCAATCGTAACCACGACAAAATCCGGTCGCGTGCGCCCAATGCCGAACCAAAGTTCTGCAAGTGTTAGCATGTTCGCATCGTTGTCGATCGTACAAGGAAGCATGAACGCGTTGGATAGCGCCCCTTGAAGGTCCACATCACGCTCGGAGAGTGTGGGCGACCACGTTACAATACCAGTGCGGTGATCAACGATTCCAGCGATGCCCGCAGAGAGGATCGAAACGTCAGCCAGAGATTTACCGACTTTTCGTAGGAGTTTGTTCGTTAGCGCTCGGCACTCTCTCACAAGTTCGCTCAGAGGTTTGCGAACACTGGGGGTGCGTAATTTTGCCTGAGCGACCACGTTCCCAGAGAGATCGCAAAGAACTGCGGAATGGGCTTCTTCCGAAATTTTGATCCCAACGGTGAAGCGAGCGTCGGAGATTACCTCGAGCGCAACAGGTGGTCGACCGCGACCCGTTTCGCGAAACGTACCTGTAACCTCGCGTAGGAGACCTTCTGTAATCAGGTCGGCTGTGAGTGCAGTAACAGTCGCGGGGCTGATATTCAGGTTCTTGGCAAGCTCAGAGCGAGGGATAAGAGCATGCGCGCGAACTTGTTCAAAAATCTGTTGTCGGAGTGGCTTGTTCTCACGTGCCGCAAGAGTTTGGACCGGTCCAAATCCCCCGATGCTACCGCCGTCTTCGCGCTCAAGGGTATCAGATATCATATAATTCGATCCTTGAACTATTTAGATGGTAAACCGTCGAGGGTTTCCCCAGTTTTGCGATGAAATCAGTTTAAGTCCAGAAGTAACTGCTGATTTGGCGCTTATTTATTTTGACAATAAAATTAAATAGGTCATTTTGAGGGCAATGCCTGCTTTTACGACGTTTCCGAGTCGCGAAGGTGTCGGCGGTAAAGAGAATTTGGAGCAGCGGGTCTATGTATATCGGACTTGATCTGGGGACCTCGGGTCTCAAGGCTATTGTGATCGATGGCGATCAAGACATCTTGGCGGAAGCTACCGCACCATTAGATGTGAGCCGTCCGCACGACGGATGGTCCGAGCAAAACCCACATGATTGGATTGCTGCGGCTGAAGCGGTAATGTCCGCGCTGCGATCAAAGATTGAATTGAGCGCAGTGAAGGCCATTGGACTTTCAGGGCACATGCATGGTGCAACCTTGTTAGACAAGTCGGATAAGGTTCTGCGTCCTTGTATTCTCTGGAATGATACGCGCTCCGCGAAAGAGGCGGCGGTGCTGGATGCTGACCCCAAGTTTCGCTCTTTGACAGGAAACATTGTGTTCCCGGGTTTTACTGCGCCGAAGCTTGCTTGGGTCAAGTCAAACGAGCCCGAGATTTTCGCCAAAGTCGCAAAGGTGCTTTTGCCAAAGGACTATTTGCGGCTTTGGCTTACAGGTGAGCATGTCGCAGAAATGTCAGACGCAGCGGGCACCTCTTGGCTTGATGTCGCAAAGCGGGATTGGTCAGACGATTTACTTGCCGCGACCGGACTTGAACGTGCGCAGATGCCACGCCTCGTCGAAGGGTCCGAAGTCTCTGGGACTCTCCGAGCGGAATTGGCGTCCGCTTGGGGACTTGCTTCTGGCGTCATTATCGCCGGTGGCGGCGGTGACAATGCGGCCAGTGCGGTGGGCGTTGGCGTGGTCAAAGAAGGCGACGCCTTTGTTAGTCTTGGAACCTCTGGAGTGCTCTTTGCCGCGTGTGACGCTTATTCACCAGATGCAGCGAGTGCTGTTCACACGTTCTGTCACGCTTTGCCCGATACATGGCACCAGATGGGTGTAATTCTTGCCGCCGCCGATGCGATGAACTGGTTCGCAAGGGTCATGGAGGCCAAACCAGCAAATCTCACCAGTGCACTCGGAGCGCTTCAGGCCCCAAGCCGGACTTTGTTCCTACCGTATCTCGGGGGAGAGCGGACGCCCCATAATGACGCCAAAGTGCGGGCGTCGTTCCTCCATCTTGACCATAGCTCGGATCGCATAGCGATGACGCGCTCTGTGCTCGAAGGTGTCACTTTTGCGGTGCGCGACAGCTATGACGCGCTCAGCTCGACCGGCACCAAGATTGAACGACTGATTGCTGTCGGTGGCGGCTCGAAGTCAGATTACTGGGTGCGAGCGATTGCGACCGTTCTAGGTATGCCGATCGGCCTCCCAGTCGCGGGCGACTATGGCGGCGCATTTGGCGCAGCGCGTCTGGGCATCATGGCTGCCACTGGCGCGGGCGCATCGGTTGCGTCAGCCCCTAAAATTGAGCGCACGATAGATCCTGTCGTGGGACTGTCGGACGCGTTCCTCGAAGCACATTCAAAGTATCGCGCAGCCTATCAGGCCATCAAAGCGCTTAGCTAATCACAAAGGGGAGGAGCCCTATGACTGATTTCTTCAAAGGTATTCCGCAGATCAAATACGAAGGTCCGGAGACAGACAACGATTTTGCGTTCCGTCACTATAATCCTGACGAGGTCATTCTCGGCAAGACGATGAAAGAGCATCTGCGTTTCGCGATTGCCTATTGGCATTCCTTTGCTTGGGAAGGTGGGGATCCATTCGGAGGGCGTACCTTTGATCGCCCTTGGTTTGGGACTGAAATGGAACTGGCAAAGCTCAAGGCTGATGTGGCATTTGAGATGTATGACATTCTCGACGCGCCGTTCTTCTGCTTCCACGATGCGGATGTGCGTCCCGAAGGCGTGAATTTCGCTGAAAATCAGCGAAATCTCGAAGAGATCGTCGATTACTTTGCCGCGAAGATGGAGAACAGTAAGACCAAGCTGCTTTGGGGTACTGCAAACCTATTTTCGCACCGTCGCTTTATGTCGGGAGCCGCAACCAACCCCGACCCAGAGGTCTTTGCGTTCTCGGCAGCGACCATTAAATCAAACATGGATGCGACCCACAAACTTGGCGGTGCGAACTATGTGCTTTGGGGTGGCCGTGAGGGGTATGAGACCCTTCTGAACACGGATATGGGCCGCGAGCGTCAACAGGCTGGACGCATGCTCCAGATGGTTGTCGATTATAAGCACAAGATTGGGTTCAAAGGTACGATCTTGATCGAGCCGAAGCCACAGGAGCCGACTAAGCACCAATATGATTACGATGTGGCAACGGTCTACGGCTTCCTCAAGGATTTTGGCCTTGAGAATGAAGTGAAGCTGAACATCGAGCAAGGGCACGCGATCCTTGCAGGCCATTCGTTCGAGCATGAGTTGGCTTTGGCCCGTGAGCTTGGTGTGTTCGGCTCCATCGACATGAACCGCAATGATTATCAGTCTGGTTGGGACACAGACCAGTTCCCGAACAATGTCCCCGAGACCGCACTTGCTTACTATGAAGTCCTGAAGGCGGGCGGTTTCACCACGGGTGGCACCAACTTTGATGCCAAGCTCCGTCGCCAATCGCTTGATGCTGAGGACCTTATCCTTGGACATGTAGGCGGGATGGATGTCTGTGCCGCAGGCCTTAAGGCAGCCGCGAAAATGCTCGAGGACGGAAAGCTCGAAGACGCGCGCCGCGAGAGATACGCGGGTTGGGATACGGATGCAGGTCAGGCTCTTTTGTCGAGCGATCTGGCGAGCATTCAGGCCAAGGTTCTTGCCGAAGATATTAACCCTGAGCCGCGCTCGGGTCGTCAGGAGCGTTTAGAGAACCTGGTTAACCGCTATCTCTGATTGCTTTGGAGTAATCCAAAGGAAAGGGGCGCATTATGCGCCCCTTGTTCGTTTTTGGGTCTATTTGGCCGCGGCGTCTCGTAATTCTTTGAACGGCGCCATTCCACGACGCGCTAGTTCGTCCGCACGTTCATTTTCGGGATGGCCGGCGTGACCTTTGACCCATTCCCATGTGATCGTATGTCTAAGCGTTGCCTCATCAAGGCGGCGCCAGAGATCTTCGTTTTTGACCGGTTTACCTGCAGCGGTCTTCCATCCCTTTTTCTTCCAGCCGAAAAGCCATGAGGAGATGCCGTCTTTTACATAGGCGCTATCGGTGATGACTGTGAGAGTGGTTGCGCGTTCCAAAGTCTCGAGCGCCGTAATCGCTGCAAGAAGTTCCATGCGGTTATTGGTGGTTTCTTGTTCACCGCCGAAAAGCTCGCGTTCTTTGAGGACTTTCTCGCCCTCCCGCGCGATCAGGAGCGCCCCCCAACCTCCCGGGCCAGGGTTTCCGGAGCAGGCTCCATCAGTGTAGGCGTAGAGCTTCATACAGTTTCTCGTAGGACGCGGGGAACTTTAAACTCGACGTTCTCTTCTGCCGTGACAACTTGCTCTACGGTGACATCGAAACGTGCTCGGAAAGCATCAATGACTTCGTTTATCAGGACCTCAGGCGCGGATGCGCCCGCAGTGATCCCCACCGATTTAATCGAACCGAGCGCGCGCCAATCTATATCTTCGGCGCGCTGCACCAGCTGGGCATAGGCACAGCCATTCTTGGCCGCGACTTCGACCAATCTTTTTGAGTTCGAAGAATTTGGTGCGCCAACGACAAGGAGTGCGTCACATTTCGGTGCGATCGCTTTGACAGCCTCTTGGCGGTTAGTTGTAGCGTAGCAGATGTCCTCTTTGTGCGGCCCTACGATTGCGGGGAAGCGGTCATTCAGAGCTGCAACAATATCCTTGGTGTCATCTACCGAAAGCGTCGTTTGGGTCACATAGGCGAGCCGAGCGGGGTCGCGAACTTTGACCTTTGCCACATCTTCGACGGTTTCAACGAGCAGAACTTCACCTTCGGGGAGCTGGCCCATCGTGCCAATTGTTTCGGGGTGGCCTTCGTGACCAATCATAATCATTTGAAGTCCTTCGTCTGCATGGCGGGCAGCTTCGATATGGACTTTAGAAACGAGTGGACAGGTGGCATCAACATAGATCATTTCGCGCCGTGCCGCTTCAGCGGGGACTGACTTTGGCACGCCGTGCGCCGAGAAAATTACTGGGCGATCGGTTGGGCATTCATCTAGCTCTTCGACAAAGACCGCACCCTTTTCCTTGAGGCTGTCTACAACGAATTTGTTGTGTACGATTTCGTGGCGAACAAAGACCGGAGCGCCCCATTTATCTAGAGCCATCTCGACAATCTTGATTGCACGATCAACGCCGGCACAAAAGCCACGCGGCGCGGCGAGGTAAAGAGTTAGAGGGCTATTGGTCATTGGGGCGTCTCCATGCTGTGGCACAAGTAAGACAGCAGGTCGCTTTCGTCTAGACTAGAGCGCCGAGATTACGCCGTTCGTGATGAGAGCAAGAACAATATAGCGTCCAGTTTTTGCCGCTGCGACAAGTATCACGAAGATAGGCCATGGAGTGCGCATGATGCCCGCGACAAAAGCAATAGCGTCTCCTAGCGGTGCCCAAGTCAGCAGAAGGGACCACAGACCCCACTTTTGAAAGAACTTTTGCGCCCGATCCATCTGAGATTGATTGAAGGGAAACCCTTTTTTGTCGCGGAAACGCTCGATGCCGCGGCCCATTGCGTAGGTCACAATCGACCCGAGAGTATTGCCGACGCTTGCGACTAGGATGAGCAGCCAAAGCGGCTGAGCGTTTGCCACTTGAAGGGCGGAAAAGATAAGTTCCGATTGAAGCGGTAAAATTGTTGCAGCGGCAAAGGCTGCGATGAACATTCCCAGAAGGCCTAGTTCTACCATCAGGGTTGTCCGTAAAGCTTGGTTACGAGCCTGAAGGCGCGCTCGCTTCTTGCTTGGTGCACTTCAGGTGCAAGTGTCCCGAGTGATCCATTGGTGCGCCTCACTTGAAGGTCCCCGACAAGAAGTGAAATCCAAACCTCGGCGATCTCAACGGCATCTCCTATAAGTTCAGTTCTTGCGATGATCGAAGTGATCTGAGGCATGATCCGCTCTCGCCCGCCCTCCGCAATCGCGCGCCCTAGCTCACCGCTTGGATCAGAAGCGGCGGCGCGATTTAGTGCAATGGCCCGAGGTCCGGTCAGTGTCGCGATCAATGTGGTGCCCAACGCTATCAAGTCAACTTTGTCGGCAATCTGGTCTGCGATGACATCGGCATTTCTTGCAATGAGGGCGCGGAACAGGCCCGTCTTGTCGCCGTACCACCGGTAAATGGTTTCGTTCGACGTCTTCGCTGCTTTTGCCACGGAAAGGATCGAGAGCCCTGCAAACCCCTTTTGCTCAAGGATTTGGTAGGCGGCGATCTCGATTTCGTCGCGGCGTCGTTCTTTGGCTTCGTCACGCATCACAAAAATTCTCCTTGCTAGAATCCGTAATTTAAATTACGGAAATATCAATCCGTAATTATAATTACTGTTTTGAGAGGTTGATATGAAAAAACTTGCAATCGGAACCGGTTTCCTTGGGCTTTTGCTTTCGGGTGCGATTTTTGGATTTTTCTATGCTTGGGTGTGTTCCACGATGTGGGGGCTAGATGCGGCCGATCCTCGCGTCGCTATGGCCGCGATGCAGGCCATGAATGCAAGTGTGCGCAATGCTGTATTTGCGCCTGCATTTTTTGGAACTGGACCCGTGCTGATCTTGGCTGGCGTGTTCGCTTACCTTACAAAAAGTCGCCAAGCGGCTGTTTGGTTCGTCGCGGCGGGGCTCGTCTATGCATTCGGCGGTATGATTTTGACGATGTCTGTGAATGTGCCAATGAATGAGGCGCTAGGCGCGACATCTGTTCCGCCCGAGATTGAGGCTGCCCGAGAGATCTGGGCTGAATATTCTGAAAAGTGGCAGATTTATAATCAGCTTCGGACCGTTATTTCGGGTCTCTCACTTCTTGCCGCTGGCGTTGGTCTCTTCAATTTGGCGGGACAGCGATAATTGTAAAGAGTAAGGGCGCCTTGCGGCGCCATTTTCTTATTCTTCTACCATCTCAGAGACTGGCGGGCGCTCGCCAGTGTTCTCACGAGGAGGCCGTCCAACGACGTCACGAAGTTCGTCTAGGTCGATGAAGTTATCTGCTTGACGGCGAAGTTCGTCAGCGATCATCGGCGGCTGGCTACGGATGGTGGAAACCACCGAAACGCGCACACCTTTGCGCTGGAGCGCTTCTACGAGTGGACGAAAGTCGCCGTCGCCCGAAAAGAGCACAACGTGATCCACATAGGGCGCGAGTTCCATGGCGTCGACGGTGAGCTCGATATCCATGTTGCCTTTGACCTTGCGGCGTCCCAAGGAGTCGGTGAACTCTTTGGCAGGCTTGGTGACCATCGTGAACCCGTTGTAATTCAGCCAATCTACAAGCGGGCGGATTGGTGAGTACTCGTCATTTTCGAGAAGGGCTGTATAGTAAAACGCGCGCAGCAACTTGCCTCGGCGCATGAATTCTTGCCTCAGGAGTTTGTAGTCGATATCGAATCCGAGAGCCTTTGCAGCGGCGTAGAGATTGGATCCGTCGATAAATAGAGCGAGGCGCTCGTCGCGGTAAAACATAAAATGTCCTTTCAAATACAATCCAGCGTCATCGGGGTCACAACTTTGTTCCGACACGAAGGATGTGGATTAAATTAGAAGTGGTAATAAATCGTGGAAAGAAAACAGACTGGTAGAAAAACACTAATTAGTTACATCGCACTAGGCAGTAATGCCGTAGCTGTGAACGAAAGTTCACTGAGCATACTTCAAAAGGCGATTCACTCAATATCCAAAAGATTGGGTTTTGTTAATCTTTCTAGCGACTTTTTTCAGACGCCATGTTTTCCCAAAGGTGCAGGGCCTGACTTTGTCAACGCGGTGGTCGAGGTGCATAGCGACCTTGCACCTGACGAAATTCTCGCTGAATTGCATGCGATCGAAGCTGATTTTGGGCGCGTGCGAGAGGTGCGTTGGGGGCAGCGAACGCTTGATCTGGATTTGCTCGCTACTGAGGATTTGGTTTACCCCGAAGCCGCTGCCGTTCAGGACTGGATCGACCTTCCGATCGAACGGCAATTATCCGAGGCTCCGAGTGAAATGCTGCTCCCTCATCCGCGCCTTCAAGACCGCGCATTTGTACTGGTGCCCTTTGCTCAGATTGCACCTAACTGGCGGCATCCGATTCTTGGAGACACAGTGCGGGAAATGCTTGATGCGCTTCCTGATGCCGAAAAAGCTGAAATTATAGCGATTTGATCGCCGAAGTGTGACAGCTTTCCCCTTGTCAATCCCCATTGTTGCGCGTATGTCGAGGGCTTCCTAGGACTGAAGTTCAGAGATATTGGAGAGCGCTGATGGCCCGCGTGACCGTAGAAGATTGTGTCGACAAGGTTCCGAACCGTTTCGAGCTTGTTATGCTTGCGGCGCATCGTGCCCGTGAAATCTCGGCAGGCTCCTCGCTGACCGTTGCCCGCGACAACGACAAAAACCCCGTTGTGGCACTTCGCGAAATCGCCGAAGAAACCCAGCAAGCAGATGACCTGCGCGAGCGTCAGATCGAAGCTCTACAGACCCAGATCGAGGTCGACGAGCCCGAAGACGATGCTATGGCTCTTCTGATGGGCGCAGAAATGGACAAACCTGCCGAGGACGATATGTCCGAGGAGCGTCTGCTTCGCCAACTTATGGAAGCTCAGGGGCAGCGCTAAGCGCCGCTCGCTGTTCTGAGGGCGAAGGATCAGATGACGACCGCAGACGAACTGGTTTCACTGGTCCGCGCCTACAATCCCAGAACAAATGAAAAGCTGCTTCGGGATGCATTTGCTTTTGGCGAGGAAATGCATACTGGGCAGTTTCGTCATTCTGGTGAACCCTATTTTACGCACCCTGTCGCCGTCACTATGATCCTCGCGGATCAGCAGATGGACGACGCGACTCTGGTGACCGCGCTTCTTCACGATACAATCGAAGACACAAAGGCTTCGTTTGCTGAGGTAGAGCGTCGTTTCGGTCGTGAGGTTGCCGAGCTCGTCGATGGCGTGACCAAGCTCACGAACATTCAGCTGACTTCGGCTCACTCGAAACAGGCCGAAAACTTTCGCAAGCTATTTATGGCAATGTCGCGTGATCTGCGCGTGATGCTGGTCAAACTTGCGGACCGTTTACATAACATGCGCACGATCAAGTCGATGCGCCCCGAAAAACAGGCGCAAAAGGCGCGCGAAACCATGGATATCTTCGCGCCTCTCGCGGGTCGCATGGGTATGCAGTGGATGCGCGAAGAGCTTGAGGATTTGGCGTTCCGTGTCCTCAACCCCGAAGCGCGCAACTCGATTATTCGCCGCTTCATCACGCTTCAGAAAGAAACCGGTGATGTCATCGAAAAGATCACCGCTGACATGCGGATCGAACTCGAAGGCGTCGGGATCGTTGCGGAAGTTTATGGACGAGCGAAGCGCCCCTATTCGATTTGGCGCAAAATGCAGGAGAAGGATCAGGGCTTCAGCCGCCTTTCCGACATTTACGGCTTCCGCATTATTACGAAAACCGAGTCTGATTGCTATCGCGTACTAGGTGCTGTGCACCAGCGTTGGCGCGCGGTTCCGGGGCGTTTCAAGGACTACATCAGTCAGCCCAAATCAAACGGTTATCGTTCAATTCACACGACGGTGTCGGGGCGTGACGGTAAGCGCGTCGAAGTCCAAATTCGTACCCGCGAAATGCACGAAGTCGCAGAAACCGGCGTTGCCGCGCATTGGTCATATAAGAATGGCGAACGGGTTGAGAACCGCTTTGCGGTCGATCCGGTTCGCTGGATTGCCTCGCTTACCGAGCGTTTGGACGATGAGCACGATCACGATGAATTCCTCGAAGCGGTTAAGCTCGAGATGTATCAGGACCAAGTATTCTGCTTTACGCCCAAGGGCGACGTAATCAAGCTTCCGCGTGGCGCAACGCCGATCGACTTTGCTTATGCGATTCACACGCGCATCGGTGCGGCTTGTGTGGGCGCAAAAGTTGACGGGCTTCGCGTTCCTCTCTGGACCCGCCTCAAGAACGGGCAATCTGTCGAGGTGATAACAGCAGAAGGTCAGACGCCGCAGGCGACTTGGATTGATATTGCTGTAACTGGAAGGGCCAAGACCGCAATTCGCCGTGCCTTGCGCGAAGAGGACCGCGATCGTTTTATCAAGCTTGGTTCCGAGTTGGCCCGCGTTGCTTTTGAAAACGTTGGGAAAAAGGCGACTGAAAAGGCGCTTCGCACGGCCGCAAAAACCCTTGCAGTAGAGAGCGTTGACGAGCTGTTGGCACGACTGGGTAGTGCCGAGCTGACGGCACGCGAAGTCGTTCGGGCGATTTATCCTGAGCTAGCAGAAAAAGGCGGCGAAGAGATCGAAACTGCTCGTGCCGTTGTCGGCCTTGGCCCTGATCAGTCCTTTCGGCGCGCAGCTTGCTGCCAACCGGTTCCGGGTGAGCGCATCATCGGCATTACTTATCGCGGTCAAGGTGTGGTTGTGCATTCAATTGACTGCGAAGCACTTGCCGATTTCGAAGAGCAGCCCGAGCGCTGGATCGACTTGACTTGGCAGGATGGTAAACACCCTGCGAAGAATACCGTTACATTCGATCTAACCATCAGCAACGACGCTGGTGTTCTTGGTCGAATCTGCACCTTGATCGGGGAGCAGAACGCCAATATTTCGGACTTGAACTTCTTGGATCGGAAACCCGATTTTTACCGTCTGATGTTGGATATTGACCTGCGAGATGTGGAGCATCTCCATCGGATCCAAACAGCACTTGAGGCGGAAAACAACGTTTCCTCTATTTCGCGCCGCAGGGACCCTTCGCTGGCCACTACACTTTAAGACAAGGATAGTAACTTGGTTTTCAAACGGCGAGATCGGCGAACAATTGCACGCGCTCTGGCCGAATTCCTTTATCCGCGCGGAGGTTGGCTACGGGCATTTGGCTACGTCAAGCACCGTGTTCGACGTTTGCCTGACACGCCTGAAAAGATTGCCCGAGGCGTTTGGGCGGGGGTCTTTACGACCTTTACGCCGTTCTTTGGGTTTCACTTTATCACTGCATATCTCATCGCACGCGTCGTGCGCGGCAATATTCTTGCGGCGCTGCTTGGGACTTTCTTCGGCAACCCCCTTACCTATGTTCCTATCGCAGTCACTTCGTTGACCACAGGGCACTTCATTTTGGGCACGCGTCCGCAGCACGGGTTTGAGCGCTCGTTGTCGCAGAAATTCGACGGTGCGGCGCGAGATTTGTTGCATAATTTCAAAGCAATTTTTTCGCCCGAAGCGATGGAATGGTCGCGTCTCAAGTTGTTCTATGATGACGTTTTTCTTCCCTTTATGGTTGGCGGGATTATCCCCGGAATTATTGTTGCGACCTTTGTTTATTACCTTTCGGTGCCTGTTATCCGAGCTTATCAAAATAGCCGAAAGCGCAAACTTAGAACCAAGCTGGATCAACTTTCAAAGACCGTGCGTAAAACACCTGACGATCAAACACTGAATGGCTAGGATCGCGTTGAGTAGGAGGCATACCATGAAGCAAGGCAAACTACGTTTAGGTGTGAATATCGACCACGTCGCAACGGTAAGAAATGCGCGTGGGAGCGCCTATCCCGACCCGATCCGCGCCGCGAAGATTGCGGAGCAAGCAGGCGCAGACGGGATTACAGCGCACCTGCGCGAAGACCGTCGTCATATTTCTGATGCTGACATTGAGGGCCTCATGGCGTCTTTGACGACGCCTTTGAATTTTGAAATGGCGGCGACCGAAGAGATGCAGGCCATCGCGTTGCGCCACAAGCCTCACGCCGTTTGTATTGTGCCGGAAAAGCGCGAAGAGCGGACGACAGAGGGGGGACTTGAGGTCGCGCGCGAAGAAAACCGTCTAGCTCACTTCATCGCACCTTTGCGCAAAGCAGGCTGCCGCGTCTCGATCTTTATTGCCGCTGATCAGCGCCAGATTGAGGCTGCTCATCGTATTGGTGCTCAGGTGATCGAGCTTCATACCGGCGCTTACTGTGATTATCATGCCGAGGGTCGTTTCGATGAACGTGACGCTGAGCTAGAGCGGCTCCGGGAGATGGCCACATTTGCACATGGCCTCGGTCTTGAAGTTCACGCCGGTCATGGTCTGACTTATGAAACGGTTCAACCGATCGCGGCATTCCCAGAGGTTATGGAACTGAATATCGGTCACTTCATCATTGGCGAGGCGATCTTCCGTGGACTTGGTCCATCAATCCAGGAAATGCGCCGCCTCATGGACGAGGCGCGTACATGATCAAAGCGCTCTTGCCCGCAGCACTTATTATGGCCATGGCGCAGGTCGCCTTGGCGCAAGAAGTGATGGAGTGCGATTGGCAAGCAGGTGCACGTTCGATTGTTGAGCCTTGGGAAGAAAACTCCAAAACTTATGCTAACGGCGCGGTTCGTGTCGCAGCGCTCGATACCATCGAACCGGCTGTAGCATTTGCCTATCTTCTTGTCCTTAGCCCGCCATATGACGAGCTTGGTGATAGACAGTGTCGAGTCGTTGGTGAACGACTTGGTTCTGGCTTTGCAGGAATTGATTTTGGCTCCATCGAGTCGGGATATTCCCCCGAGTTGGGGCTTAGCCTTTCTCTCGACGTCGGGATCTACAACACCGATATTGGTGTGAGCGACATGGTCCCGCTGACCATCTGGATCAATCAGAGCACAGGCGAGATCACAACCGCCCTGGGTGGGGACTGACGATTGATACTCGGAATTGGCAGCGATCTTGCGAACATTGAGCGGATCCAAGGTACCTTGGACCGTTTTGGTGATCGTTTTCGCAATCGCGTTTTCACAGAGATCGAACAAGCGAAGGCCGAGCGTCGTAAAGATGTCGCCGGAACTTATGCGAAACGCTGGGCCGCGAAAGAGGCCTGCTCCAAGGCGCTTGGAACTGGTCTCGCTATGGGGATTTCGTGGAAAGATATGGCTGTCACAAACCTTCCGTCAGGGCAGCCAATCATGCATGTTACCGGATGGGCCAAGGAAAAGCTCGACGCTATGACACCAGCGGGCCACGAAGCTATTATTCACGTCACGCTTACGGATGACTATCCTTGGGCACAGGCGTTTGTTGTCATTGAGGCGCGGGCTATCGTCTAACCACGAGTGATTTACTTGACACACTGCGGGTCGCCCCGCATGAAGCGCAGAGCATTCTTGAGGACTAGAAAATGAGCGAAGAACTTGAATCCGGCGTCTGGGCTAGCGTCAAAGAAACCATCAAGACGATTGTCTACGCTCTGTTGATTGCGGGAACCTTCCGCACCCTGTTCTTTCAGCCGTTCTGGATTCCGTCGGGTTCGATGAAAGACACGCTCCTAGTGGGTGATTTCCTCTTCGTGAACAAAATGGCGTACGGTTATTCTTATGCGTCCTGTCCCTCTATCAAGATCCCCTCGCTCGGCGTCGATATTGATGCGGAAGATTTCTGTGGCGTGTTCAAAGGGGCTGAAAAGCGTTTCCTAGGGTCCGAACCAGAAGTCGGCGATGTGATCGTATTTCGCCACCCTGTAACTGGCGTTGATTTTGTAAAGCGTCTCGTCGGTGTCCCCGGTGACCGCATTCAAATGATCGAAGGTGTCCTGCACATCAATGGCGCTCCGGTAGAGGTCGAACGCGTTGCTGACTTTGAGGAGATCTACGCACCACAAGGTGGCCAGAACAGTGTACCCCGTTGCTCAAATACAGTCGCAAGCCAAGGCGATGTCTGTATTAAGGAACGATACGAAGAGACCTTTCCAAATGGCGTGAAGCACTCAATTCTGAACATCGGAATTCAGCGCGCAGACGATACTGGCTCTTATACAGTTCCTGATGGTCACTATTTCTTCATGGGTGACAACCGCGATAACTCGATGGATAGCCGTTTTGCTCAGAGCGATGGTGGTGTTGGGTATGTTGCCGCTGAGAATATCGTCGGTCGTGCCGACCGCATTGTTTTTAGCTCGGCAGGGCGTTCGATGCTCGCGTTTTGGACTTGGCGTATGGACCGCTTCTTCAAGGCCGTGAACTAACTAAGACCTGTGATGAATTTTTCACTTAACCCGATCAAGCTGTTCTTAGATGGGTTCGACTGGAATGGTCGAACCTCTCGTCGGCAGCTCGGGTTGGTTCTGTTCGCTGGCTTTCTGCCCTACACGATTGCAAGTGTTTTCGGGTCCCTAGGGTTTGAGACACTTTGGTTGCGCAGCGTCCTCATCTTGCTTAGCGCGCTTTTTTTTGTGCCGCTCGTCGGGCATATTCTGCGCCGCATCAACGACCTTGGATGGAATGGTTGGCTCTTTTGGCCCGTTATCGTGCCCTATATTTCCGTCGTGTTCCTGTTGGTACTGCTCTTCAAATCCCGAGGATATAAGCGCCCCATCTTCTCGACACTTTGGCGGCTGGTTGGGCAGATTGCCGCGATTACAATTGCATTCGTAATCCTGACGGGCGTTTTCTGGCGTCCTTACTTGATCATTTCGGGATCTATGAAGCCGAACCTTCTCGTTGGGGATTACGTTATCACGAGCGTTTTTACCAAGAAGGTAGAGCTCGGCGAAATGGTGGTTCTTCGTCATCCGGTGTCGAGACTTCCGAGTATCAGCCGCGTTATTGGCATTGAGGGCGACAGCATTCAGATGCGCGGTGGTGCGCTTTGGATCAATGGTGCCGAAGTTCAGGCGGCACCTGATGGGTTCTTTGATGAGAAGATGGAACCGCAGGGGCCTCTCGGGCTCTTGCCGCGCTGTACAAATGGTGCTGTCGGTCAATTCGCCAATTGCAGAAAGACCCAAATCAGGGAAACTCTCGGGAATGGGGCAAGTCATCCAATATTGAACATCGGAAATACAGCGCTTGATCAAACTGGCGAATTCACTGTTCCAGATGGCCAAGTCTTTGTGCTTGGCGATAATCGTGATAACGCGGCTGATAGCAGGATCGCCGTTGGTGCGGGTGGAATGGGTCTCGTTCCCGTCGAAAATATCATTGGCCATCCCTTGTTTGTGCTCTATTCGGTGTCGTCCGCTCAGCCTTGGGCCTTTTGGACCATGCGGATGAATAGAATTTTCGTAGGAATCGAATGAAACTGTCTGTCGAACTCACAGCATTCTGCGACCGGATTGGATATCAGTTCAAAAAGCCGGAACTGCTTGTGCGCGCGATGACCCATCCTTCGATGTCTTCGCCCCACCGTGATAACAACCAGCGACTTGAATTTCTTGGAGATCGGGTGCTGGGATTAGTGATGGCCGAAGCCCTTTTCCGCGCCGATATGGGGGCCAGCGAAGGCGTTCTTGCCCCACGCTTTAATGCGCTTGTCCGAAAAGAAACTTGCGCTGATGTTGCGCGTGAGGTCGAGCTAGGTTCGGTCTTGCGGCTTGGTCGTTCAGAGATGAAATCCGGTGGTCGCCGCAAGCAGGCCCTATTGGGCGATGCGATGGAAGCCTTGATCGCAGCGGTCTATCTGGACGGCGGTTTCAAAGCGGCAAGCGAAGTCGTTCTAAGGCTCTGGGATAATCGCATCGACCAAGTTGAGGAAGATGCGCGTGACGCCAAGACGTCGCTTCAGGAGTGGGCGCAAGCACGCGGTGAAACCCCACCTGTATATCGCGAAGTTGCGCGATCTGGCCCTGATCATCAGCCAATCTTTACCATCGAGGTGCAACTTGCCTCGGGACCCACAGAGCAGGCGAGCGCCGGTTCTAAACGCCAAGCTGAACAAGCTGCGGCAAAAGCTCTTTTGAGCAAGGTAGCATCATGACCGAAGAGAATACTCGCGCTGGCTTTGTAGCCCTCATTGGCGAACCAAATGCTGGTAAGTCTACTTTGTTGAACCGCATGGTTGGGGCGAAAGTCTCGATCGTGACTCACAAAGTTCAGACGACACGCGCCCGTATCCGTGGCGTAGCCTTGGATGGCGATAGTCAGATTGTTTTTGTGGATACGCCGGGCCTCTTTCGGCCGCGTCGACGCCTTGACCGCGCAATGGTTGCGGCCGCTTGGGGCGGCGCGGCGGATGCTGACGTTGTGGTTCTACTGATCGAAGCACACCGCGGTCAAACCGATGGTGTAAAGGCCATTCTCGAAGCACTCAACGAGCGCGTTGGTCAGGTACCTGTGGCACTTGCGATCAACAAAATCGACCGTGTGAAGGCCGAAGAGCTCTTGGCGCTCACCAAGGCGATGAACGAATCCTACCCGTTTGTTGAAACCTTCCTCATTTCGGCAGAACGTGGGCATGGCTGTGATGCGCTCAAGCTTTGGCTTGCAAAAGAGGTTCCAGCGGGTCCGTGGCTCTATCCCGAGGATCAAATCGCCGATTTGCCGATGCGTATGATCGCCGCCGAGATGACTCGTGAGAAACTTACGCTTCGCCTTCATCAAGAACTCCCTTATCAGCTCACCGTTGAAACCGAGAGCTGGCAAGAGCGCCCTGATGGCTCTGCGCGGATAGATCAGGTGGTCTATGTCTCGCGCGATGGCCACAAGGGTATCCTTCTTGGTCACAAAGGTGAGACGATTAAGTCAGTCGGCAGAGCTGCGCGCGAAGAGCTTGAGGAATTCCTTGGGCGCAAGGTTCATCTTTTCCTACAGGTGAAGGTACGTGAAAACTGGCTAGAGGAATCCGAGCGGTATTCCGAAATGGGGCTGGATTTCAAAGACGGCAACTGATGCGAGACTTGATTTAGGGTTCCGATCTTGGTTCTCTGTCGCTGGCGAGATGGAGATGACATGAGGCTCACTTCGGAAATCTGGGTTTCGGCGTATCTGACGCGTCTTCGCACAGAAGATATTCCCGCCTTTATTGTAAAGAAGGGCGATGCCAGCGCTGGCGCCGTTCTTATCAAGCTCAATACCTTAGATGGTCGCGCGACCTGCTTTCAGCGGAGTTTTGATCTGATGTCCGGTGAGAGAGCTTGGGTCGCGTTGAGCAATGGTGTCGAAGCGGATGTCGATGCTTCGATCAACAAACAGCGTAGCTTTGATCCCGACCTTTGGGTGGTGGAAGTGGAAAGCAGGCATGGTCGTCATATGCTGGATGAGCCGGGGCTTGAATGATCGAATGGCGTGATCAGGGCGCCCTCATCGCCGCGCGGCCCCACGGAGAAACATCGGTTATCATCGAAGTTTTTACCGAAACTCATGGGCGCCATGCTGGTGTTGTTCGTGGCGGTGCAAGCCGCAAACAAGTTGCGAACCTTCAGCCTGGAACTCAGCTCGATTTGACTTGGAAAGCGCGTCTGGACGATCACCTTGGTAGCTTTGTCGTCGAGCCTCTCCGTTCGCGTGCAGCATTGGTAATGAGCGACCGACTTGCTCTTGGCGGGTTGAATGCTGTTTGCGCCTTGCTTTCAGCAACTTTGCCAGAACGTGTCCCGCATCCAGCTCTTTATGCCAAGAGTATCGCTTTGCTGGATCTCTTGGGGCAGGGCGAGGTTTGGCCGCTCGCTTATCTTCAATGGGAGATGGCGCTCCTTGATGAGTTGGGGTTCGGACTCGACCTTTCTGCATGTGCCGCGACGGGCGTAAATGAGGAGCTGTGCTTTATCTCACCGAAATCAGGTCGTGCGGTAAGTCGTCAGGGTGCTGGGGAATGGGCAAGCCGTATGCTCGATTTGCCACCGGTCCTGAAAGGGGAGGGCGAGGCAAGTGGTCCCGAGATCGCAAAGGCGCTCGCGACGACAGGCTATTTCTTCGAGCACAAAGTTTTGGCGAATTTGTCGGGACGGCCGATGCCGCCTGCACGGTCGAGGCTTAGGGACCTGATCGCGTCCCTTCAATAAATAGGCCGGCGGGGGAGCACCGGCCTATTACTTTCCGAAGGGTAGGAATTATCCCAGCAAGCGCCGAGCGATAACCTGAGCCTGAATTTCTGCCGCGCCCTCGAAGATGTTGAGAATACGTGCATCGCAGAGAATCCGGCTGATCTTGTATTCCAGCGCAAAGCCGTTTCCGCCGTGGACTTGAAGACCGTTGTCCGCAGCGGCCCAAGCAACCCGAGCGCCAAGCAGTTTGGCCATCCCTGCTTCAAGGTCGCAGCGACGGTCTGCGTCTTTTTCGCGAGCAGAGAAATAGGTGAGCTGACGCGCAATCATGATCTCAACTGCCATCATCGCGAGCTTGCTCGAAACGCGGGGGAAGTTGATAAGCGACTGGCCGAATTGTTTGCGATCGTTCGCGTATTGCATCGCAACATCAAGAGCCGACTGAGCAACGCCGATTGCGCGCGCGGCGGTCTGAATGCGAGCGCTCTCAAACGTCTGCATTAGCTGTTTAAAGCCGTTACCCTCTTCACCGCCAAGCAGGTTCTCGCCTTTAACGTGGAAGTTATCAAAGCCGAGTTCGTACTCTTTCATGCCGCGATAGCCGAGCACTTCGATCTCGCCGCCCGTCATCCCCTCAGTCGGGAAGGGGTTCTCGTCAGTGCCAGGGGTCTTTTCCGCAAGGAACATAGAGAGCCCCTTATAGTCGCTCGTCTCAGGATCAGTGCGGGCGAGGAGCGTCATGACGTGCGTACGCGCAGCATGGGTGATCCATGTTTTGTTGCCCGTAACTTTGTAGTCGCCAGTTTCGTCTTTGACAGCGCGGGTGCGCAACGAACCAAGATCAGAACCCGTGTTAGGCTCAGTGAATACCGCAGTGGGGAGCGTTTCTCCCGACGAAAGGCGGGGGAGCCACTTTTCCTTTTGCTCTTGGGTTCCGCCGCAGAGGATCAATTCGGCAGCAATCTCAGAGCGAGTGCCCAGTGAGCCAACACCGATGTAGCCGCGGGAAAGCTCTTCGGATACAACCACCATGGCGGATTTCGGAAGGCCAAAACCGCCGAACTCTTCTGGAATTGTAAGGCCAAAGACGCCCATTTCCGCAAGTTCTTCGATGACTTCGATTGGGATCAGTTCGTCCTTTAGGTGCCATTCATGTGCGAAAGGTTCGACCTTTTCGACAGCATATCGGCGGAACTGTTCGCGGATCATCTCGAGTTCGTCATCAAGACCACTTGCGCCGACAGTGATGTTTGCTGACTGCTCGTCCATAAGCGAAACGAGGCGGGTGCGTGCAGCTTGATTGTTGCCGCGCGCCATGAGGGTCGAGACCGCGTCATTGCGGAAGGTGCGAAGCGCGTCATCGATCCCAAGTTCGCTCGCTCGGAACATCTCGCCCTGTGACATTGGAATGCCGCCTGCGATGTGGTTCAGGTATTCACCAAACGCAATCTGCAAAAGAAGTTGTTCGATCTCGCCGAACTTTCCTTCAGCTTTGATGGAGTTCGCCCAACCGTTCATCTGGCGAAGGGATTCAACATATGTCGCGAGCCATGCGAGACCGTGAGCAGCGCTCTGGTTCTCTTCGATCAGCTCGCCGGAAACGCGGCCATCTTTAGAAACGAGCGCTTTCAGCACTTCGGTTGCACTGGTCAGAACGGCCTCGGCAGCCGGAACGGCGTTTGCCGTCAATTCCAGCAGATTATCGAGAAGCGGATTGGCTTTCATGATTGCGTTCTGTCCGTCATGGGGCATTTGAATGGCTCCTGTTTTTGCTCTTGCAGAAATAACCATTTCGCAGTCGCAGCGCAACATTAGTTCGTAAAAAACAACAAAATCATACTAAAGTGTCGCGTTCGATTTTGAGTGTTATAGTTCAAAAAGAGGGCTAAATCATAGAAATGGATACGCTTTTCAGTTCTCTACCTATCGAGCTAATTATCTTTGCCTTTGGCGTCACGCTCGTTGCGGGTGTGGTGAAAGGTGCAGTCGGGTTCGCGATGCCTTTGATTATGATTTCTGGAATGGGAATCGCTATCGATCCAAAGATCGTTGTTGCGGCGATTATTTTTCCAATCGTCATGTCAAATTTCCTTCAGGTGATGAAGGCGGGCTTTGGTGAGGCGAAGCAAGCACTCAAGGATTATGCCGTCTATGTTGCGATCGTCTGTTTGATGATCCTTGTTTCAGCCCAGTTCCTAACGGTCATTCCAACGGAGACTATGTTCTTGGTGCTGGGGGTTCCTGTAACGATCCTTTGCGCGATCCAACTCGCGGGCATTCGTTTCACAATTCCAGAGGAACGGCGCGGCGTTGCCGCCGTGATCGCGGGATTCCTGTCCGGTGCGCTTGGCGGGCTGGCGGGTACGTGGGGCCCGACAACGGTGCTCTATCTGGTGGCTGTTGAAACGCCCAAAGCCCGTCAGATTGTTGTGCAGGGTGTGGTCTATGGCCTTGGGTCGGTGATGTTGCTGCTTGGGCACCTAAAGTCAGGCGTGATGAATTCTGAAACTTGGTCCCTGTCGGCTCTACTGCTCATCCCGGCGTTCTTGGGAATGCGCGTTGGTTTCATTATCCAAGATCGAATTGATCAGGATGCCTTCCGCAAGGCGACGCTGTGGGTGCTTTTGATCGCAGGCTTCAATCTTGTTCGTCGCGGATTGATCTGAAAACAAAAAAGGGCAGAACTAAAGCTCTGCCCTTATGACTTTGTTTGCTAGGCCGTTAGCCGATTGCAGCGGCCTTAACGTCTTCGTCGATGAAGGGGACATACTTTTCAAAGTTGGCCGAGAACATTTCGACAAGCTTCTTCGCCTGAGCATCGTACGCGGCCTTGTCAGACCAAGTGCTACGCGGATCAAGAAGACCAGCATCCACGCCTTCAACAGCAACAGGAACTTCGAAGCCGAAGTTTGGATCCTTGCGGAAGGTCGACTCGATCAATGTGCCGTCGAGCGCTGCGGTCAACAAAGCGCGGGTGGCTTTGATCGGCATGCGCGAGCCAGTGCCATATGCGCCGCCAGTCCAGCCAGTATTCACGAGCCAGCAAGTTGCACCGTGCGAAGCGATCTTTTCCTGAAGTAACTTGCCGTACACTTCGGGACGACGCGGCATGAAGGGTGCGCCGAAGCAGGTCGAGAAGGTCGGTTCCGGCTCAGTCACGCCGCGCTCGGTGCCAGCCACTTTGGAGGTGAAGCCCGAGAGGAAGTGATACATGGCCTGTGCAGGGGTCAAGCGCGAGATCGGGGGCAAAACACCAAATGCGTCACATGTAAGCATGATGATGTTCTTCGGGTGGCCGCCAAGAGCGGTGTCCGACGCGTTCGAGATATACTCAAGCGGGTAAGCGCAGCGCATGTTCGCGGTCAAACTATCGTCGTTAAAGTCGAGCTCTTTGGTCTCTTCGTCGAACACCATGTTCTCGATCACTGTCGCGAATTTTTTGGTGGTGGCGTAGATTTCCGGCTCGGCTTCGGCGGACAGGTTGATGGTCTTGGCGTAGCAGCCACCCTCGAAGTTAAAGGTGCCGCGGTCCGACCAACCATGCTCGTCGTCACCGATCAGAACGCGCGACGGATCAGCCGAAAGGGTGGTCTTGCCGGTGCCCGACAGGCCGAAGAAGACGGCGGTATCGACTGGGTTGCCCGGAGCATGGTTAGCTGAGCAGTGCATCGGCATGATGCCTTTTTCCGGCAGCAGGTAGTTCAGCAGGGTGAAGACTGACTTCTTGTTCTCGCCTGCATATTCAGTACCCGCGATCAGAATGACCTTCTTAGCGAAGTTCAGTGTGATTACGGTCTCGGTGCGGCAGCCGTGCTTTTCAGGGTCGGCCTTAAACGACGGACAGTTGATGATGGTCCATTCTGGCGTGAAGGTGTCCAGCTCGGCGCGGGCGGGGCGGCGCAGCAGGTGGCGGATGAACAGACCATGCCAAGCAAGCTCGGTCACGACGCGAACGTCCAGTCGGTGTGCAGGATCAGCGCCGCCAAAAAGGTCCTGTACGTGGTAGGACTTGCCCTTCATGTGCTCAAGCATGTCGGCGTAGAGAACGTCAAACTTGTCCGCATTCATGGGCGGGTTATTTTCCCACCAAATGGTGTTTTCAACTTCGGGTGTTTTGACGACGAATTTGTCTTTTGGCGAACGGCCCGTGTGCTTTCCAGTAGTCACGAGAAGTGTGCCACCCTCACCCAAAGTGCCCTCATCCGCCTTGATCGCGGCCTGAACTAGATCCGGTTCGATCAGGTTGTAATAGACATAACCCAGCCCATGGATGCCCTGATCTTCAAGCT
>JAYPUF010000025.1:0-27382 GCA_038133925.1 Marivivens sp.
CTTCATCGCCTCGACGCCAACGTTCTTGAGAGCGCCCAGCGCATAGACCAGCTTCTGATCCACGACGTCAAAGGTCGCAAGCGAACGGTTCACACAAGGCGGAACGTAGTCGATCCCAAGACCTTTCTTCACCTCTTGGAAATAAACCGCGAGCTTGTCGGTCAGGTGGATATCGCAGTTCATGACGCCTGCCATGAACTCGACCGGATGGTTCGCCTTGAGCCAAGCGGTTTGGTAGGACACCACCGCATAGGCCGCCGCGTGCGATTTGTTGAAACCGTAGTTGGCGAACTTTTCCAGAAGGTCGAAGACCTCGCCCGCCTTCTTTTCGGGGACGTTGTGGGTGGCCTTGGCACCCTCGATAAACTTGGGGCGTTCCTTGGCCATTTCCTCGGCGATTTTCTTACCCATAGCGCGGCGGAGAAGGTCAGCGCCGCCAAGGCTATAGCCCGCCATGACCTGCGCGATCTGCATCACCTGTTCCTGATAAACGATGATGCCCTGCGTTTCGGCAAGGATGTGGTCGATGGTCGGATGGATCGATTCCAACTCGCGCTTGCCGTGCTTGACCTCGCAATAGACCGGAATGTTCTCCATCGGGCCAGGACGGTACAGCGCCACAAGCGCCACGATATCCTCGATACAGGTGGGCTTCATCCGTTTGAGCGCGTCCATCATGCCGGTGGATTCCACCTGAAACACAGCGACGGTCTTGGCAGCGGCGTAGAGTTTATACGTATCCTCGTCATCAAGCGGGATGGCGTTGATCTCGTTCTCGGCCCCCGCAGCGGGTTCATACAGCGTGCGACCATCGGCGGCGACGTGCAGCGGACGGTTCGATTTAAAGATCAGGTTCATCGCCGACTGGATCACCGTCAGCGTCTTGAGACCCAGAAAGTCGAACTTCACCAGACCAGCCTGTTCCACCCACTTCATGTTGAACTGGGTCGCAGGCATGTCGGAACGCGGGTCCTGATAGAGAGGCACCAGTTCGTCCAAGGGACGGTCCCCGATCACCACCCCTGCCGCGTGGGTCGATGCGTTGCGAAGCAAACCTTCGATCTTCATCCCATAATTTAGGAGCCGGTCAACGACTTCTTCATTGCGTGCCTCTTCACGCAGACGGTCTTCTTGAGCGAGCGCCTGTTCAATTGAAACAGGTTTCACGCCCTCCACAGGTATCATCTTGGAAAGGCGATCGACCTGACCATAGGGCATTTGCAAAACCCGACCGACGTCGCGAACGGCCGCTTTGGACAAAAGTGCGCCAAAGGTAATAATCTGGCCGACCTTGTCGCGCCCATATTTCTGTTGAACGTAGCGGATTGTCTCTTCTCGACGATCCATACAGAAGTCGATGTCAAAGTCCGGCATAGAGACGCGTTCAGGATTGAGGAAGCGTTCGAACAGAAGTGAGTAACGCAGCGGATCAAGGTCTGTGATCGTCAGAACATAAGCGACAAGCGAGCCCGCACCCGAACCACGGCCCGGCCCTACCGGAATGCCATTATCCTTTGACCATTTGATAAAGTCGGCAACGATAAGAAAGTAACCGGGAAAGCCCATACCTTCGATAATATCGAGCTCGAATTTGAGGCGTTCTTCATAGACTTTTCGGTCTGCGACAGCCTGAATGACCGAGAGACGCTTATCCAAACCTTCCCAAGCCTGACGACGTAATTCTTCGACCTCATCATCAGCAAAAATCGGTAGGATCGGCGCGCGTTTATAAACCTTAAAGGCACAACGTTTCGCGATCTCAATTGTATTTTCAATCGCCTCAGGGAGATCGGCAAAGAGCGCGACCATTTCCTCTTGGCTCTTGAAATAATGCTGAGGCGTCAGGCGGCGACGCGGCTCCTGCTGATCGACATAAGCACCTTGGGCAATACAAATCAGCGCGTCATGTGCCTCGTAAATGTCACCTTTTGGGAAATAGACATCGTTCGTTGCGACGAGCGGAATATCCATACCATATGCAATTTCGATGTGGCCGCGCTCGCTGGAACGCTCCGCTTCTGGGAGCCCTCCCTCTTCGGGATGGCGTTGCAATTCAATATAGAGCCGATCCGCGTAAATCTTGTGAAGCGCCTGAACAAGCGCTTCTGCTTTTCCGCGCTGCCCCATCCGCAAAAGCCGCCCAACAGGTCCATCTGGACCACCGGAAAGACAAATCAGCCCCTCGTTATGAGCTTTGAGGTCATCGAGCGTCACATGAGGGAGCTGCCCGCCCTGATCCAAATAAAGCGCCGAATTGAGCTTCATCAGGTTCATGTAGCCCTGTTCCGTCTGGGCCAAGAGCACAATCGGCGCAGGCGGCTCGGGCCGCTTACCCGGCTCGACCTCGACATAGGCAAGATCGACCTGACATCCAACGATCGGTTGAACGCCATCTTTGCCTGCGTATTCCGAGAACTCCAAGCCGCAGAACAGGTTATTGGTGTCTGTCACAGCCACCGCAGGCATATTCATAGACGCAGCCATGCCCGCCAGTTTCTTGACGCGAACAGCGCCTTCAAGCAGCGAATATTCAGTGTGGACGCGGAGATGGATAAATCGGGCAGAGTCACTCATACGGCCAAGCTATCGCACCAAATCTCCAGAGGGAATATCCAAAGGCACTGACCGGATTTTGCACATTTTTTGCGCATCGGCACAGGCTCAGAGCGGCAAAGTGCTCGTTTTCTCTTGCCAAATGGCTCTGGCCTTTGGTCTATTCAGTCTAAACACGGGCGCAGGATCTACGCCGCATCGATCCTGCAATGACCCCTTCACGACGGTAAGGCGGCGGGTTTTCACATGGACATCGAGTTTCTTCTGAATGGAGAGACCATCCGGCTGACCACCGCGCCGACTCGGACTTTGCTCGAATGGCTACGCGAGGAGCGCGACCTAACTGGTACTAAGGAAGGCTGCAACGAAGGCGACTGCGGCGCATGTACCGTCGTCGTTCAGGACGAATCCGGCGTGAAGGCGCTGAATGCATGTATCCTTTTCCTGCCCCAACTTCACGGCAAGGCAGTTCGCACTGTCGAAGCATTTGGCGACAAAGGGCTTCATCCAGTGCAGTCCGCGATGATCGAGCATCACGGCTCTCAATGCGGGTTTTGTACACCTGGATTCGTCGCCTCGATGGTGGCGGGTCACGCGCAGGGTCGTATCGACCACGACACGGTTTTAGCTGGAAATCTCTGCCGCTGCACCGGATATGCGCCTATCATTCGCGCAGCCGAAGCCGCGGAAGCAAGCTTCCTTCCCGCGTGGATCGCCGAGGACCGCGCAAAGTTATCAATGCTTACTACACGAGCACCGTTTTCTCCGACGAACTCGGATGAACTCGCCGCATGGTATCTGGCCAATCCCGACGCCACCTTGATTGCGGGCGCAACAGACGTTGGCCTTTGGGTAACCAAGCAACTTCGTGATCTGACAAAAGTCGCATTCCTCTCCAAATGTGTGGACTTGAAAGACATTCGCGTTGTTGGCAATGACCTTCAAATTGGCGCAGCAGTCACGATGAATGAAGTTCGCGAAGCGCTAAAAGACAGCCACCCCTCTTACGCCGAGATGATCCGCCGCTATGCGTCTGAACAAGTGCGCAATGCCGCAACAATTGGCGGTAATATCGCGAACGGCTCCCCGATTGGAGATAACCCTCCCGCCTTGATTGCGATGGGAGCCGTGCTTCAACTGCGCAAAGGGAACGTCCGACGAAGCATCCCACTTGAGAATTTCTTTATCGACTATGGACAGCAAGACCGCGCGGAAAGCGAATTCGTTGAAGCCGTCTCCATTCCTAAAACCGCTCCAAATCTGAAGTGCTATAAAATATCCAAACGCTTTGATCAGGACATTTCGGCCGTCCTTGGTTGCTTCAATATCAACATCGAAGACGGCAAAGTATCTGCCGCTCGGATCGCCTTTGGCGGAATGGCCGCAACGCCAAAACTTGCAGAACATGCAATGAAGGAACTTGTTGGTTCATCTTGGAATCAGGATGCAATAAACCGTGCCAAGTCTGCGTTGGACCAAGACTTCCGACCGATTTCCGATATGCGTGCGAGTGCAGGCTACCGCCTTGAAGTGGCACGCTCGCTTTTTGACCGTTATTTCGCCGAACGTTCGGGAGCCGCAGTGAGCGTGCTGGAGGTCAGGGCATGACCGTACATCGCTCTTCTCCCCATGACAGCGCTCCGCTCCACGTCACAGGCGCGGCGCGCTATGTTGACGACATCCCTTTACCGCGAGGATCACTTCATCTCGCTTTTGGCCTCTCAACAATTGCGCGAGGCCAAATCGTCACGATTGACCTATCCGAGGTTCGAGCGGCCCAAGGCGTAGTTAAGGTCCTTGTCGCTGCAGACCTCCCATATACCAACGATGTTTCCGCAGGAGCGCACGACGAACCGCTCTTGAGTGACGGGAAAATCCATTATCATGGCCAGCCGATCTTCCTCGTGATTGCAGAGAGCCACCTCGCCGCCCGCAAAGCTGCGCGTCTCGGCAAAATCACCTACACCGAAGAAACCCCAATGCTTTCTATCGATGATGCCTTGCGAGCAGACAGTCGCTTCGAAGAAGGTCCGCGCGTTTGGAGCAAAGGCGATAGCGAAACGGCGATCAAATCGGCCCCTCGTCAGATTTCTGGGCGAATTACAATGGGGGGTCAGGAGCACTTCTATCTCGAAAGCCAAGCGGCTCTGGCTTTTCCGCAAGACAACGGGGATATGGAGGTTCACTCTTCGACCCAGCACCCCACGGAAATCCAGCACAAAGTCGCTGAAGCCCTTGGCATACCGTTCCATGGTGTACGCGTTGAAACGCGCCGAATGGGCGGCGGCTTTGGTGGTAAGGAAAGCCAAGGCAACGCGCTAGCCGTTGCCTGTGCTGTTGCGGCCAAGCTTACTCGGCGAGCCTGCAAAATGCGGTACGACCGCGGCGACGATATGGTGATCACGGGCAAGCGGCATGATTTCGAAATCGACTACCAAGTTGGCTTTGATAACACTGGCCGCATTCTTGGCATTGAGTTCGTGCAGATGACACGCGGTGGCTGGGCTTTGGATTTGACCTTGCCGGTCGCAGACCGCGCAATGCTTCATTCGGACAACGCCTATTTGCTTGATCACGTGAAGATCACATCACACAGGCTCAAGACCAACACCACATCGGCAACAGCCTTCCGAGGCTTTGGCGGTCCGCAGGGCGTTTTGGGTATCGAGCGCGTCATGGACCATATCGCGCATGAACTTAGCGCAGATCCCATCGAAGTCAGACGGGTCAATTACTATGCGTCCATGAACGCATCGAAAAAGGGCAAATCGACCGCAAACACAACGCCTTACGGGATGTTGGTTGAGGACTTTATCTTGGACGAAATGACCGACGCTTTTCTCGCAAGCACCGAATATCAAAAGCGCCGCAAAGAAATTGATGCTTGGAATGCGGAACAACCGATCATTAAGAAAGGCCTAGGCTTCTCCCCAGTAAAATTTGGCATTTCATTCACGCTGACCCACCTCAATCAAGCGGGCGCTTTGGTGCACGTTTATGCCGATGGTTCCATTCGGATAAACCACGGCGGAACCGAAATGGGACAGGGTCTTTTCCAAAAGGTCGCTCAAGTTGCGGCGCATACTTTTGGAGTGGGAATGGAGTCGATCAAGATCACAGCGACCGACACAGCAAAGGTACCAAACACGTCTGCGACAGCCGCCTCCTCTGGTTCCGACCTTAATGGGATGGCCGTCAAGATTGCCTGTGACACAATCAAAGAACGCTTAATCGACGTTGCCTCGGCGGAGTTCGATTGCAAAGCCGAACACATTCGATTTGAGAACAGCTTGGTTTACGGGCCAAAAGCCTCGATGAGCTTCGCTGATCTTGCATCGCGCGCCTATCAATCACGCGTCAGCCTATCGGCAACGGGCTTTTATAAGACCCCAGATTTAAGCTGGGACCGCATCGAAGGCAAAGGCCGCCCTTTTTTCTACTTTGCACAAGGCCTCGCCCTGTCCGAGGTTGTGATCGATACCCTTACAGGGGAAAATCGTATCCTTAGAACCGATATCCTTCATGATGCTGGTTCTTCGCTGAACCCCGCTTTGGACATTGGACAAATCGAGGGCGGATTTGTTCAGGGTGCCGGATGGCTCACCACCGAAGAGCTCGTTTGGGACGACAAAGGTCGCTTGAGGACCCATGCTCCGTCCACCTATAAGATACCAGCTTGCTCTGACCGCCCCGAGATTTTCAATGTTTCCCTTTGGGACGCGCCCAACCCGATGGCGACCATTTTCCTGTCCAAAGCAGTAGGCGAACCCCCATTTATGCACGGGATTTCCGCCTTTTTGGCGCTCTCGAATGCTGTTGCAGCCTGCGGTCGGAATTACCCAGCGCTCCAAGCGCCCGCGACACCCGAGTGCATTTTGGCCGCGATCAAGAGGGCGCGTTTATGACCTTCGATCGAAAATCGCTTCAGGGCCAAATTGCGGACCGAACAGCGGTCAGAATTCTGATCTCCTCTTCCGCTGGGTCGACCCCCCGAGAGGCGGGTGTTTCGATGCTGGTCTTTTCGGATCGAACACTTGGCACAATCGGCGGGGGTGCACTTGAACTAGAGGCCATAAACATCGCCCGCGATACCCTCGAAACAGGAAAATCTCGCTGTCAAACCTTTCCACTTGGACCCAACCTCGGGCAATGTTGCGGCGGCTCGGTGACGCTGGTCTGGGAACGTCTTACCTCAGCTGAGCTACAAGGCACCGGAACCTATCTTCGCCGTATCGACGGCCCAGCAAAGGCGCCAGATGTTGCGATCCGCAGATCCACTCTTATGCAAGCCGGCGCGATGCCCCTCGTAATCGACGGATGGATCGCCGAAGCTGAAACCACACCAAAAGTCCCGCTCTGGATTTGGGGAGCAGGTCACGTGGGTCGCGCGCTTGTTCAAGTCCTAACCCCTTTGGGAGACCACCAAATTACGTGGGTGGACACCGACGCCGAGCGTTTCCCCGCCTCCATCCCACCGGAGGTCGAAACAGTTGTCGCCAAAGAGCCAGAGCGTCTCGCTCCATTCGCCCCAATCGATGCCGAACACATCGTGCTAACCTATAGCCATGCTCTCGATCTTGCTCTGTGCAACGCGCTGCTGTCGCACGAATTTTCCCGCGCTGGGGTGATTGGGTCCGCGACAAAATGGTCGCGCTTTAGTAAAAGACTTGGAGAAATGGGCCATTCTCGCGCAAAGATCGCGCGGATTGACTGTCCAATTGGCGAACCAAGACTTGGCAAACACCCCCAAGCTATTGCACTTGGGGTAGCGACACAGATGCTGATGCGAAGTAGCGAACTTGCGCGACTAAAGGGAGAGACAGGGTGAGGGAAAAGCTGCTTGAGCTCAAAGGCCTAACCAAAGCCTATCCTGGGGTCGTAGCGAACTCGGAGGTATCCTTTACAATTGGAAAAGGCGAAATCCACGCGCTTCTTGGTGAGAATGGCGCTGGGAAATCGACGCTGGTTAAAACGATCTACGGTCTCGTAAAGCCAGACCACGGGACAATGATGCTAAACGGCACCGAGTTCCGCCCCACCGAGCCCAAAGCCGCTCGTGCAAATGGGGTCGGGATGGTGTTCCAGCACTTTTCGCTTTTTGACGCTTTGAACGTGGCTGAGAATATCGCGCTCGGAATGGAGAACCCGCCGCCGTTCTCTGAGCTTTCGTCTCGTATCAAAAAGGTGTCCGAGACTTACGGACTTCCGCTCGATCCAGCACGCGTGGTCGGGGACCTTTCCGCAGGCGAGCGTCAACGCGTTGAAATCATCCGCTGCCTTCTTCAGGACCCACGGCTCTTGATCATGGATGAACCGACTTCGGTCCTCACTCCTCAAGAAGTCGCGACCCTTTTTGACACTCTGCGCCTCCTGTCGGGCAAAGGCACAGCGATCCTCTATATTTCACACAAATTGGAAGAAATCCGAGCACTATGCGAACACGCGACGATCTTGCGCCTCGGTAAGGTGGTTGGAACCTGTGATCCACGCGAAACATCCGCCAGAGAAATGGCCGAGATGATGGTCGGCAGCAAACTCCATACGCCAAGCAACACTTCAAAAAAGACCGGCGAAGTCATGCTTGAACTCAAAGGGCTTAGCGCCCCTGCCCCGCATCGCTTTGGAACGTCCCTCAAGAACATCAATCTATCCGTCTGTTCAGGTGAAATCGTTGGCATCGGTGGCGTCGCGGGTAATGGTCAGGACGAGCTTGTCGCCGCGCTATCGGGGGAAATGCGCACCGATCCTAACATGGTCCAACTCGATGGCCGCGCCCTTGGTGGTGCAGGTCCAAATGAGCGCCGTGCTCTCGGGCTTTGCGCAGCACCAGAAGAGCGCAATGGTCACGCCGCTGCGCCTGATATGACCCTGACCGAGAATGCGCTTTTGACGGCGAGGACCCGCAAAAAATTGAACTCAAACGGTTTTGTAGATTGGACGAAAGCGCGCTGCTTTGCGCAAGACGTTATCAAAGCCTTTGACGTTCGCACCCCAGGACCAGAAAATGCAGCCCGTTCGCTTTCGGGCGGCAATTTACAGAAATTTGTTATCGGCCGAGAGATCATGCAAAAGCCTCGTGTGCTTGTCGTGAACCAGCCAACATGGGGCGTCGATGCTTCGGCTGCGGCATCCATTCGGCAAGCACTTCTCGATCTTGCGGCAGAGGGCGCGGCCGTTGTGTGCATCTCGCAAGACCTTGATGAGTTGATGGAAATCTCGGATCGGTTCGCAGCGCTCAACGCAGGCGAGCTTGCGTCACCACGTCCAACCCAAGGGCTTACAGTTGAAACTATCGGGCTCATGCTTGGCGGCGCCCACGACATGGAGCCTGCCGATGCTTAAACTTGAAAAACGCCCACAGCCGTCCAAAGGATGGACATTTGGGGCACCGATCCTAGCAGTTGTTCTGACAGTCATTTTGGGGATGGGGCTCTTCGCGATATTAGGCAAAGACCCTATCCTCGCGACAAAGGTCATTTTCTGGGACCCCCTCTTTGGTGAGTTCGCAGACCTCGACCGTCCAGACGTGATCAAGAAGGCGGCTCCACTTATCCTTATTGCGATCGGCCTCTCCTTCGGGTTCCGAGCAGGTATCTGGAACATCGGTGCCGAGGGTCAATACATTATCGGAGCAATTGCTGGGGCAGCCATTGCGCTTGCCTTCTATCCGATGGAGGCGCGTTGGCTCATTTTCCCAATGACGATCCTGTTTGGTGCATTGGGTGGTCTTGTATGGGCGATGATCCCTGCGCTCTTGAGGGTGTACTTCAAAACCAACGAAATCCTTGTCTCGTTGATGTTGGTCTATGTCGCCGAGGTCTTGATCAAGGCCATGGCCATTGGTGCCTTGCGTGATCCAGACGGGTTCGGGATGCCGGGATCACGCGACCTAAGACGCTTTGCCTCGGCAGCAAACCCTGACCTTATTGCGGGCTCCGGCATTCACCTAGGCGTCGTTGCGGCTGTCATATCGGTCATCGCCGCCTACATTGCGCTCACCCGACATCAGTTTGGTTTCGATGTGCGCCTTGCGGGGCAAAGCCCGAAAGCGGCAGCATTTTCAGGCGTGAACCCGAATAAACTGATCCTCATATGCATGGCTATTTCGGGTGCGCTCGCAGGTCTTGCTGGGGTGTTCGAAGTCACCGGTCCATCAGGCAAAATCTTGGGAAGTTTCCCGACCTATTATGGTTTCACTGCGATCATCGTAGCCTTTCTCGGACGCCTCCATCCGGTTGGGATTTTCCTTGCAGGTATCTTGCTTGCCCTCACCTACATTGGCGGCAACCTTGCTGAACAATCGCTCGGACTACCGTCAGCTGCGATCAAGTGTTTCCAAGGCCTATTACTCTTTTCGCTTTTGGGCGTTGATCTCTTAACGAACTACCGTATCAAATTTCGTCGCATGGGTGAGGCCAAGTAATGGATATTAACCCAATCCTGCTGCTTGCAGCCTTGATGGTCGCCTCGACCCCAATCCTTTTGGCGGCGATTGGCGAACTTGTCGTCGAACGCGCGGGCGTACTTAATCTTGGCGTCGAAGGGATGATGATCACCGGCGCGGTGTGCGGATATATCGTGGGCCACGGTAGCGGAAACCCCTATGTCGGCTTCATCGGAGCCGCGATTGCGGGGGCAGCGCTGTCCTTTATCTTTGCCCTGTTGACCCAGTTCCTTCTGACCAACCAAGTTGCGACCGGACTCGGCCTGACGATGTTCGGCCTTGGTCTTGCTTCCCTCATTGGACAAGGTGCGGTGGGGTCAAGTGACCTAATTGTCGCCAAACTGAGCCTTCCGATTATTTCCGACATTCCAGTGATCGGACGCATCTTCTTCCAACATGATCCGATCGTGTATGTGAGCCTTCTTTTGGTTGCAAGTGTCTGGTGGTTCCTTACCAAATCCCACCTCGGGCTCGTACTGCGTGCGGTTGGCGAAAACCACGACGCCGCTCATGCTCTTGGGTACAACGTTCGGCTTGTTCGGGTGCTGGCAATCCTCTTTGGTGGAGCCTGCGCCGGGCTCGCAGGAAGCTACATCAGCCTCGTCCGCGTTCCACAATGGATCGACGGAATCACCAGTGGCGCTGGATGGATCGCTCTTGCCATTGTCGTTTTCGCAAGCTGGAATCCATGGCGACTTATCGCGGGCGCTTATCTTTTTGGCGGAGTCACTGTTCTTCAGCTCAACCTACAAGCGGAAGGTTTGAAGATTCCGACAGAATATCTATCCATGGCTCCATATTTAGCGACGATCCTTGTACTTGTCGTGATACGAGCAGGACGTGCGCCCGGTTCGCTGGGCAAGAGTTTTCACCCCTCTTCCTAAGAGGTTCGATGCAAATGCTGGGGCATTATTCGCTTTGGCACAACTGGGAGACTAAAACATGAAACGTAGAACACTGCTTGCAACAGGCGCCGGCGCTGCCATGGCTGCTGCACTGGGCCTTCCAGCCCGCGCACAGGACAAAACCAAGGTCGGCTTCATCTACGTAGGCCCGATCAATGACGGCGGCTGGAACCAGCACCACCACGAGTCGGCCCTCGAAATGGCTGCACACTTTGGTGACGCTGTAGAACTCGTCTATCAGGAATCGGTGCCCGATGGTCCGGACGCCGAGCGCGCAATTACCCAAATGGCTCGCGGTGGTGCGGACATCATCTTTACCACTTCGTTCGGCTTCATGGACCCAACCATCAACGTCGCCGCAAACTTCCCTGACGTGAAGTTTGAGCACGCAACTGGTTATAAGCAAGCTGACAACGTTTCGGTTTATTCTGCGCGTTTCTATGAAGGCCGTGCGATCCAAGGCACCCTCGCTGGCCGCGTCACCAAGACGAACAAGATCGGCTACATCGCTTCTGTTCCGATCCCAGAAGTTATTCGCGGTATCAACTCGGCTTACCTCCATGCCAAGAAGGTAAACCCTGATGTAGAATTCAAGATCATCTGGATCTTTGAATGGATCAACCCTGCGAAAGAAGCAGACGCGGCCAAGGCTCTTATCGAGCAGGGCTGTGACGTTGTGCTTCAGCACACCGACTCGACCGCGCCGCATCAGGCCGCGAAAGAAGCCGGCAACGTCTACACCTTCGGCCAGGCCGCTGATATGGCTGAGTACGGCCCGATGCCGCGCATTTCGTCGATCATCGACAACTGGGCACCCTACTACATCGAGCGCGTACAAGCCGCGATCGACGGCTCTTGGGCGTCTGTGAACACTTGGGACGGCATTGCCCCTGGCATGGTTGGGATTGGCGAGATTTCGGACGCTGTACCTGCAGAGGCTAAGGCCGAAGCTGAGGCTATGCGCGATGCAATTGCCGCTGGCGAATACCACCCGTTCACGGGCCCGATCAACAAGCAGGACGGCACCCCGTGGCTTGCTGAAGGCGAGACCGCAAACGATGGCGATCTGGCTGGCATGTTCTTCTACGTTGAAGGCGTCGAAGGCGACATTCCGTCCTGATCCGCTGGGATTAAGAAAAGCGAGGGGCGGCTATTTGGTCGCCCCTTTGCTTTTGCGGTTGCGCATCTTAGGTTGCGCACATGTCGACACCCATCCTGTATTCATTCCGCCGCTGCCCCTATGCGATGCGCGCACGCCTCGGGATCGCCGCATCTGGCATAAAGGTGGAACTGCGTGAAATTGTGCTGCGCGACAAAGCGCCTGAATTTCTTGAAACATCGCCAAGCGGCACTGTCCCCTGTCTGGTGACCCAAGACAGCGTCATCGATGAGAGCCTCGACGTGATGAAGTGGGCGCTAATGCAGTCCGACCCAGAAGGCTGGCTGTCTATGTCTGAGGAAGGGCACAATTGGATTGCCCGCTGCGATGGCCCCTTCAAAAAGGCGCTTGATCGAACGAAGTACGAGACACGCTATCCAGACTGCAACCCGAGCGACGAACGAATGAAAGCGCACGAGTTCTTGCACGACCTAGACCAGCAAATCGACGGATGGTTATTCACTGAACCAACACTTGCAGACTTTGCAATCCTGCCTTTTGTGCGCCAATTCGCCTTTATCGACAAAGACTTATTCGACGCGCAGGACTGGCCCAGACTCAAGCCTTGGCTGGAGCGCTTCCTCATTTCAGATCGCTTTATAAACATCATGGGCCGCCACAATAAATGGCGGGCCGGAGATGTGCCGATCAGCTTCCCTTAGCGGTAGACTTCGTCCTCGGTCGGGAAGGCACGCGTTTTGACGTCTTCGGCGTAGCGCCGAACCGAGTCTTCGATCATCGGGCCAAGCTGGCCGTAGACTTTGACGAACTTTGGCGTCCAAGGGTTCAGGCCAAGCATATCTTCGAGAACAAGGATCTGCCCGTCACACTCAACCGAAGCACCGATGCCGATCGTCGGAATATCGATCTCTTTGGTGATCTTTGCCGCAAGCGGTTCGACCATTCCTTCAAGCACAACCGAGAAGGCCCCAGCTTCGGTAACAGCCTTTGCGTCCTCGATATGCGCAGCCCAAGTATCTTCGTCACGGCCTTGAGTCTTGAACCCACCCATCACGTGGCTTGACTGAGGCGTCAGGCCGATATGCGCCATCACGGGAATGCCGCGCTCAACGAGGAAACGAATGGTTTCTGCCATCCGCTTACCGCCTTCAAGTTTGACCGCACCGCAGCCTGTCTCTTTCATGATCTTGGCAGCATTGCGGAAGGCCATATTTGGGCTCTCCTCATAGGTGCCAAAAGGCATATCCACGACGATCAATGCCTTCTTGGTACCACGCACTACGGCTTTGCCGTGCATGATCATCAGATCAAGTGGCACACCTACGGTCGATTCCATCCCATGCATCACCATCCCAAGGCTATCGCCCACAAGGATGAAGTCTGCATATTTATCAACGATTGCAGCGGTATGCGCATGATAGGAGGTCAGCGACACAATCGGCTCGCCACCCTTGCGACGCGCAATTTGCGGAACGGTCGTGCGACGGATGACTTCAGTCTGAGCGCTCATTTGGCAATCTCCCTCTGATCAATGAGAAGGACAGTGTTGTCCTCGGGGCCGAATTCGGCGGAAATCATTATCCCGATGTCAGTTTGCGGAATGCCTGACACTGGCGCAAGAGTAAGTGCTTCTACGATGTCAACTGCAATAAGGCGGGCGCGCGGCTCGGCGTTGATGGTATCACGGATTGCCGCATCAATGGCCTCGACCGTTCCGCCCTTTGCGGCGACCGCTTCGGCCTTAGCCAACGATTGGCTCAGCACCACCGCAGCTGCACGATCATGAGGCGTCAGGCGCACATTGCGCGACGACATAGCAAGGCCATCTGCTTCGCGAACAGTCGGAACTCCATGCACTCGGGTCGGCACAAAAAGATCAATTGCCATGCGCCGAATGACCTGAAGCTGCTGGTAGTCTTTCTCACCAAAATAAGAGTTGTCTGCGCCCACTATATTGAAAAGTTTGGTGACAACCGTGCAGACGCCGCGGTAGTGACCGGGGCGCACAAGACCGTGGAGCATATTCGCTAGGCTCGTCGTCTCGACAATGGTCTCGGCTCCTACGGGATACATTTCCTGAACATTCGGAATGAACACGGCAGCCACACCAGCCGCCTCAAGCATCGCGCAATCCGCTGCTTCAGTCCGAGGATAATTTTCAAGATCAGATTGCTGTCCGAATTGGGTCGGGTTCACAAATATTGTGGCGATCACGTCATCGTTCTGGGCACGGGCAACGGCGACGAGCGACATATGGCCTTCGTGCAAAGCGCCCATCGTCGGAACAAGACCAATCGAATGACCCATTGCTTTTCGCCCAGCGACGAAGGCGCGTAGGTCAGCAATCGTTCGACAGACTTGCATAAGAACTCCCCCAAATCCCTTTGCTCGAATGTGTAGCGCCCTCGCTGCATCGCGGCAAGCGGCTGCGAGATATTATAACGCTAACATTGATTTACGAGAAGCGGCCAAGTGCCTCTGCCTGCCCCATACAGACAGAGGCGTGTCGTGACGCAAGAGACACGCGTCTCGACGGTTGGACCTTGTGCACTGTCATTGCGAAATACCTTGCCTGACAGGTAATCGAGGGTAACGGCTTCGGCGATGGCTGTCTTAGGGGCGGCACACCGTTTATTGTGCTGTCGGTTTTGAACAGTTTCTGGTCGGCTGTTTCCCTTGCCCGCTCCACGATTTCGGGCAAATTGCTCCCAACTAAAAATGCGGGAGTCGCCCTTATGAAAACCCAAGTTCGTGCCCTTGTCGTCGGTGGTGGTGCCGTCGGTGCATCGATCGCCTATCACCTCGCCAAAGCTGGTTGGGAAGATGTTATGCTTCTCGAGCGTGACGAGCTTACCTCCGGCTCGACGTGGCACGCCGCTGGTCTTTTGCCGCTCTTCAACATGAGCTATGCGACCACGCACATCCACAAGTACTCGGTGGACTTTTACAAAACGCTCGAAGCTGAAACTGGTCTTAACGCTGGCTTCTCGATTTGCGGCAACCTTCGTATGGCACAGACCCAAGAGCGTATGGACGAATACATGCTCTATTCGTCAGTCGCCGAAACCGCTGACGTCTACCACGAGTTCCTGACACCGAATGAGATTAAGGAACGCTGGCCCATGGTGCGCACCGACGATCTAAAGGGCGCGCTGTTTCATCCGCAGGACGGCTACATCAACCCTGCCGACGTGACCCAAGCCATGGCCAAAGGCGCGCGTCAGCGCGGCGTGATCATTGAACGCAAATGGCAGGTCGATGGCTACAAATGGACCGGCGATCATTGGGATGTCACCGTTACCAAGATGGTCGAAAAGGGCGGCAACCTTGTTCCCTCAGACGAGCAGGTTGTAATCTCAGCCGAACACGTTGTGACCGCAACGGGTAACCACGCGCAGCGCACGGCGAAACTTCTAGGCATCAAAATCCCAGCTATCCCTGTTGAGCACCAGTTCATCGTAACCGAACCAGATCCAGCGCTGCAAGCTTACCGCGCCGCTGGCAACCCTGAACACCCCGTCCTGCGCGACGCCGATGCAAAGTGGTATGTCCGCGAAGAGCGTGGCGGCTGGATCCTTGGTCCGTATGAGCGTGGTGCACCTGCCCGTTTCGAATACGGCGTTCCCGATAGCTTCCGCGCCGACCTCTTCCCGCTCGACCTCGAGCGTATCGAAGAAGAATACATGTCCATGATCCACCGCATTCCGACCTCGGAAACGGTCGGCCTTAAGGACGACTTCAACGGCCCGATTTGCTACACCCCTGATGGTAACCCGCTCGTCGGTCCGGCTCCGGGTCTGCGGAACATGTGGCTGGCCGAAGGTTTCTCTTTCGGTATCACCGCTGCTGGCGGCACAGGCTATTACCTCGCACAGATGATGGTGAATGGCGAAGCAGAGATCGACATGGCTTCGCTGGACCCCAAGCGCTACGGCTCGTGGATGACCACCGAATACGCGGCCCGCAAGAACGAGGAATGCTACGAGCACGTCTTCATTCTGCACCACCCCGACGAAGAGCGCGAAGCCTGCCGTCCGCTGCGCACCGCGCCGAACTACGACGCGCAAAAGGTTCTGGGTGCGCAATTCGGACAGGTTAATGGCTGGGAACGTCCGAACTACTACGGCCCGCTGGATGCCCCGTCGTCGTTCGACCATGACAGCCGTTCGTTCCGCCGTGGCGATTGGTGGCAGTATGCTGAGGCCGAGGCCAAAGCCATCCGCGAAACGGCTGGTATCATCGACGCGACCGCCTTTACCAAGCACCTCGTGCGTGGACCCGGCGCGACCGCGTTCCTTGACCACTTCACCTGCAACAAGTTGCCGAACGTTGGCCGTATCAACCTGACTTACGCGCTGACCGATGCAGGCACGACCCGCACCGAATACACCATCGTGCGCCTGAAAGAGAACGAGTACTACCTCATCTCGGCTGGTGCATGGACGGATTACGACGCCGACTTCCTGAAGAAATCGGCCGAGGACTTCATGGGCAACGGCGGCGGCTATATCGACATCCACGATATCACTACCCAGTGGGGCGTCTTTGCGCTGGCAGGCCCGAACAGCCGCGCCATCCTCAAGGAAATCGTCAAGGATGCCGATGTTGATACCGTGCTGGGCAACAAGCGCTTCCCGTGGCTGTCGTACCGCGATATCGAACTGGGCATGTGCCCCGTCCGTGCCGTCCGCGTGGCCTACACCGGCGAACTTGGCTGGGAACTTCACCACCCCGTCGAGATGGGCAAGTACCTGTGGAACCTCATCATGGAGGCAGGCGCTAAGCATGGCCTTAAGCCCGTCGGTGCCCGCGCCCAGAACTGGCTGCGTCAGGAAAAATCCTACCGCGCCTTCGGCAACGAACTGGGCCGCGACGCGACCCCCGCCGAGGCTGGCCTTGACCGTTTTATCGACCTGTCCAAGGACTTTAACGGCAAGCAAGCGATGCTTGACACGGGTATCCGCTCCAAGTGCGTAACTCTGCTAATTGACGGTCCGGCCGATGCCGATCCGTGGGGCAAAGAGGCGCTCAAGGATATGGACGGCAACTATGTCGGCCGCCTGACCTCGGGCGGTTATTCGGTCGCGTTCGGCAAGCAGATAGGCATGGGCTATGTGAAGCCCGAAATCGCCGTTGAAGGCACCAAGCTGCAAGTCAAGATCATGGGCCAGTTTTGGGACTGCGTCATCACCGAAGACAGCCCCTATGACCCAACAAACGCTGTGATCCGCAAGGACGGCTAATCGCTAAATCCAGCGCAACAACAAAGGCAGGCCCGAGAAATCGCGCCTGCCTTATTTATTTCCAATTCTAGACATTAACCCGCCTTTGACCTTGCCTAGGTATGATCTCAACTAAGCTAATGGGATTGCTGCCGCATGGTCCACTATTCGAAAATCGCTGATGGCGAAGTCATTACTGCTCCAACCCAGTCTATTTCGCTGGTTGAAGGGACGCATATCGCGACGCCAATTGGGAACATCCGTATTGAAGATCTGCGAGAGGGCCATCTTGTCGTGACCGAAAACGGCACGCGAGAAATTAAAGCGATCCGCAGACAAACCATTTCTGGGATCGTTTACGCCACAGATCGTCGAAACTGGCCCATTCAAATCGCCAAAGGATCGTTGGGCTTCAACCTGCCCGAGCGTGATCTTTATGTACATGGTGCTCAGCGTATATTGTTCCACCACGTCCGCGTACCACTGATGTTCGGCGAGGATGCAGTAATGGTGGAGGCACGCGCTCTCTCCACAAAGGATCAGCCCTACAATTCGCGCGGCCCTGTTACCTATTTCCAGCTCGCATTTGAGTCCGAGGAAATCATTTATGCCGAAGGCGCACCGGTTGGAAGTTATCTGCCCCTTTCAGACGACCTCAATCGCGGCACTGCTGAGGATAAAAAGGCACTGCTCGCCCTCTATCCACAACTTGAAAAAGGCGGCCGCGTTCAAGACTGCGGTTACATCATGCTTCATGATTGGGAAATCAAAGCGGCCACCGCTTAATCGTGCTAATTTTCTAGAACATATACGCTAAAATTTTTATCCGCTTTATCGCGCTTCGCAAGACGAAACTCTTGAGCCGAATCCGCACATGCTGCTAACATATCGTCAAATCCGAATTTGATGATGGGAAGCAAATGAAAATCTCTCGCCGCTTTGTGCTTGGCGGTCTCGTGGCGGGTGCCACGTCGATCCCACTTCGTGCGCTCGCTCAATTTGATCTCGGCTCGATCAGCATCGAAACACTTTCGGATGGGAATTTAGTCCTTCCCCCGTCAATGTTCCTTGCGGATCGTCCGTTTGAAGACGCGTTTGAAATTCTAGAGGCGGGTGGATTCTCGACCGAGGAAATCAAACCAGACTGCAACGTGACCCTATTGCGCGATGGCACGAATACAGTGCTCTTTGACGTAGGGGCAGGCCCGAATTTTATGCCCACCGCGGGAACGCTTCTCGACTCGCTCGACGCCCTTGGTGTTTCCCCAGAAGAAATCACGCATGTTCTCTTCACGCACGGCCATCCTGACCATCTTTGGGGGGTTCTGGATGACTTTGACGAACCTGTGTTCCTTAACGCGCGCCATTTGATGGCACGCACAGAGCGCGACTTCTGGATGGACCCAGCAACACCAGACCTTTTCGGTGAAGAGCGCTTGGCGTTTGCAGCAGGCGCAATCAGAATGATTGATACTCTGGGCGACACGCTCGAAACCTTTGAAGATGGAGAAGAAATCTTGCCGGGTATCTTCTCGGTACCAACGAACGGTCACACTCCCGGCCACACTTCGTTCCGTATAACCAGCGGGAGCGACGAAATCCTTGTCATCGGTGACGCCATTGGCAACACCCACGTGGCTTTTGCAGAGCCACTTTGGCATGCCGGCTCGGATCAAGACACCGTCATGGGGGCAGACACCCGCCTTAAATTGCTCACAACGCTTGCAGAAAGCGGAAGTGCGGTCGTCGGCTATCATTTCCCCTTCCCCGGTATCGGCCGTGTGGAAAAGGCGGAAAGTGGGTTCAAGTACACTGCGCTCTGACTTCAAATCTTTCAAACAAAAACGCCGCCTCAAAGGGCGGCGTTCTTCTTTGTGGCTTACTCAGATTACTCTGCGGCCATTGGTAGGCGTGCCAATTGGCAATGCGACCAAAGCTCGCCCAGAGCCGAAACAAGATGCTTGATATCCTCAGCAGAATGAACCGGCGAGGGCGTAATGCGCAGGCGCTCAGTCCCTTTGGGAACTGTTGGGTAGTTGATCGGTTGAATATAAATCCCAAACTTATCCATCAGGATGTCCGAGATATATTTGCACTTCACCGGATCGCCAACCATCACAGGAATGATGTGACTTGGGTTTTCGATGTGCGGAATACCTATTTTGTCTAGCTCGGCACGGACCTGCGCGACATTCGCCTGCTGACCTTCGCGCTCTTGAGCGGATTGCTTGAGATGACGGATAGAAGCACAGGCACCAGCGGCAACAGCAGGCGGCAAAGCCGTCGTGAAGATAAAGCCTGACGCGAACGAGCGCACAAAATCAACGAGCGCAGCAGATGCTGCAATATAACCGCCAACGACGCCAAAGGCCTTACCAAGGGTGCCCTCGATCACAGTCAAGCGATCCATCAGACCTTCACGCTCTGCAATGCCGCCACCGCGTGGCCCATACATGCCAACTGCGTGCACTTCGTCGAGATATGTCATGGCGTTATACTTATCGGCCAGATCACAGATTTCCTTGATCGGAGCAATATCGCCATCCATCGAATAAACCGATTCAAAGGCGATCAGCTTTGGGCGTTCAAGCGGCTCGGCTGCCAACAGTTCTTCGAGATGCGCGATGTCATTGTGACGCCAGATTTTGCGCTCGGCCTTGGAATGACGAATACCTTCGATCATCGAAGCATGGTTCAAAGCGTCTGAAAGAACGAGACAGTTAGGGATCTTGGCCGCGAGAGTGCCAAGCGCAGCCCAGTTCGATACATAACCGGAGGTAAAAAGTAGCGCGGCTTCTTTGCCGTGAAGATCGGCAAGCTCGGCTTCAAGAAGGACGTGGTGATGCGTCGTGCCCGAAATATTACGTGTGCCACCAGCGCCCGCACCGACGGTATCGAGCGCCTCATGCATAGCACCGAGGACCGAGGGGTGCTGCCCCATCCCAAGGTAGTCGTTCGAGCACCAGATCGTAACTTCGCGTTCACCCTTGCCAGAACGATTTGTCGCTTGGGGATACTGACCGCGATGACGCTCAAGGTCCGCAAACACGCGGTAATTTCCATCGTTACGCAGCTTTTCAAGCTCGGCACTAAAGAAGTTCTGGTAGTTCATAAATTATTCTCCGGCGGCTTCGCGGGCGATGCCGTCAAGCAACTCCTGCACCTTTTGCATTACGCCCTCGGGTTGGTTCCGATAGCCGATCACGACTTCGCCTTCGCGTTCAAAGACAAAGATCGCGTAGGGGCAGTGAGCGATATTCATTGGGTCCGCTTCCATCATTTCTCGGGAAATCGAGGCCGAGCAGAACTGAAAGATGTCCGCATTGTCGAAAAGTACGACATCGCTTCCAACCGCACCGGCGGTCCGCGCGAGCATCTCACCTGTGTGGCTTACCCAATCAACGACAAGACCGCGACCAACGATCGCGGTTTCGACGCCAAAGGTTGCGTCTTCAAAGCTTCCATCAAAATTATAGACAGTGGCTTCTTCAGCCATCGCCATCGAGGAAGTCAGAATTAGAAATGCAGCAGCTAAACGGGTCATGCGTAGGGCCCTTTCCGAGAGCGTTGATACAGGGGGGATGACATCAGAACTTTGATCTCGATCATGTTCCCCCCTGTTTCTTGTTCAGGGGACGTGCCCGCCGACTTTGGTCGGCGCGCGCGTTTTATTGGCCGCCAGCCGATTGCAAATATGCAATCATCGCCGCAATGTCTTCGTCTGACTTGAACCCAGCAAAGCTCATTTTGGTGCCAGGCATCGCCGACTTGGGGTTTGCAAGGAACGCGCCAAGCGTCTCTGCATCCCAGATACCGCCAGCGGCACCAGCGTCTGCAAGCGTGCCAGAATAGTTGAAGCCATCGTTCGAACCAATCGTTCGGCCAACCACGCCATTGAGATGCGGACCGGTGCGGTCTACTGCGCCCTCACCGATCTGGTGGCAAGAACGGCACTTTTTGAAGAGGTTTTCGCCCTCAGCAACAAGCGCAGGATCGATGCCAGCATCGGCGCTTTCCACGGCAGCTTCCGGCGCAGATTCTGCGGCAGCTTCCGCTTCCTCCGCGGCCTTGCGGGCAGCGGTTTCTTCCGGCGTCACATCAAGTACAGACGCGTGCATGGTGATTTCGACAGTCTCTTTGCAGTTCTCCATGCAGATGTCCGGGCGGACAAACTGCGGGAATTCGACATCCATGCGGTCGTCGTCCTTGAAGTTTGCTTCGTTCGGCAAACGGACCTCTGTGAAATTCTCGTTGGAGAGCGTGAAGTCATCGTCAGCGAGATCGTTCACGTAAAGCAAATAGGCCGTGATCGAATAGACCTCGTCAGGCGTAAGCGAATTCGCTTCTCCAAACGGCATCGCACGGTTCACGTAGTCAAAGACGGTCGAAAGGTAAGGCCAGTAGGAACCAATCGTCTTGACGGGATCCTTACGCGTAAGCGTACCAAATCCGCCTGCGAGAACAGGCCAACGGCCCACTGCTTCACCAAAGTCACCGTGACACATCGAGCACTTTTCAACAAAGACTTCTTCGCCCGTCCAAACATCACCCGATCCTTCAGGAAGTCCCTGACCATCTGGGCGAACATCGTCGTCCCATGCCGCAATCTCTTCGACCATTGCGTCACGGCCAAGTCCGTAGCCACCTGCAACAGAAGGTGCGAGACCAGCAACGGCAAGTTCTTCGTTACGTGCAGCAAGCTCGGCTGCCGCAGCAGCTTTTGCTTCTTTGGCTTCCTGCGCCTGCGCAGCGTTTAGCTCAATCGCTTCGCGAATGGGCGCAGGGATATCGACGACAAACTGGTCGGCCGCGATATATGCAAGTGAAAGCATAGACGCAGCGCCAGCACCCGCAGGCAGGAAAATCTTAAGAAATTTCAACATTTTCAGCCTCGCCGTTTTCGTTCACATACCAAGTCTGGATAGAGTTATTGTGGTAGATTGAGTTTTCGCCACGGATCGCGCGAAGTTCATTCTTTGTAGGCTGCACATAGCCAGTGTTGTCATGCGCACGCGATTGAAGCAGGAGCGGCTTACCGTCCCATTCAAACTCGTAATAGAAGCGATGCATCGACTTGTTGAGCGACGGTCCAGACATGCGCGCCTGATGCCAGTTCTTGCCGCCGTCAATGGTCACATCAACACGTGGGATTGTACCCCGACCCGACCATGCGACGCCCGTGATAACGGTCCAGCCTTTGCCGTGGGTAATCGGCGCTTGCGGGCTCGGGTTGGTGATGACCGATTTGGCATCCATTTCCCAAGTGAAGCGACGTGCAACGCCATTGGCAAGAAGGTCGGTATATTTCGAGGTCTCTTCGCGAGCATGCCAAGGCTCGTCACCCACTTCGATACGGCGGATCCACTTGACCCACATGTTGCCTTCCCAACCTGGGACAACAAGGCGTAGCGGATAGCCTTGCTCGGGACGAAGTGCTTCGCCGTTCATTTTGAACGCAACGAGACAGTCGTCGAGTGCCTTTTCCATCGGGATCGAGCGGTTCATACCGGCGGCGTCTGCACCCTCAACCATGATCCACTTGCCGTTGGTCTTAACCCCAGCTTCTTCGAGGAGAAGACGGAGCGGAACACCTGTATACATCACGTTGTGGATCATACCGTGGGTAAACTGACAGCCGTTCAGCTGTGCGCCTGCCCATTCCATGCCCGAGTTCGCAGCGCATTCGAGGAAGTAGACGTGATTTTCACGGGGATAGCGCTTGAGGTCTTCCATCGTGAAGACGAGCGGCTTGTCCACCAGACCGTTTATCATCAGACGGTGATCTTCTGGAGCGATTTCAGCAACGCCGCCGTGGTGACGCTCAAAACAGAGACCGTTAGGTGTGATGATGCCGTCAAGCTCGTGCAGCGGCGTGAAGTTGATCGAGCTGATCGGATCAGCCGTCAGCCACGGAACTGTGCGACGAATTACATGAGCCTCATGCTCAGAGGGCATACCATAAGGTGCCTCATCCACACCTGCCCCAAGGAACTGACGCCAAGGTTGTTTTTCAGTGATCAACGGATCAGGAGTTGCCTGACCTTGGGCGACACTCGCGCTCGCAACCGCTCCACCGGCGGCAAGTGCGCCGGTAAGGAAGGAGCGACGAGACGGCTTGGTGCCTTTGAACTTCATGTCCATCCTCTTGTCCTCTCTGGAAATTACGCGCCCACGACCTGCACCGAAGTGTTCGGCGAAATCGAAATGGCATCTTGTTTACGAATGTGGGCTTCGACGACGTCCCAAATCTCGGGGCCTTCTGTGCCTTCGTTGACCGAGGCCCAACCGGCGACCACATAGCTTTTGGCCGGATCAATGGCCTCGCCCGTCTTGAGCAAGGTGATATCCGAGATCCGCTCGCCAATTGGCTTGTTGATGTCGATCCGGTAGCCAAGCCCGCCCATGCGAACCATATCCCCACCCTGCTGATAGTAGGGATCGGGGTTAAAGATGTTGTCAGCTACATCTTCCATGATCGTGTGAATGAATTCACCCGTCATTTCAGTGCGATAAGCCTTGGGATAGGTCATCGAAGTGACGTTCCAAAGGTCATCGCGAGTGATTTCCTGACCCGGCATCATCGAAGGCCCCCAACGCACGCCCGGCGACATAGCGATTTCGGCGTCCCGCTCAGAGAGGAGCGCTTCACAGATTAGGTCATCCCACGAGCCATTAAAGTTGCCACGGCGGAACAGAACAGTGTCATCTGCGACTTTGCCGATCACGTCATTCAATTCGGAGTAAGGGGCGCGTTGCTCATCAATCAGGGCGGCAATGTCAGCGTCCGGTGTGATGACATCCGAGAAGATCGGGATAAGCTTGTGGCGGAAGCCCATCATGCGGCCATCGCGAACATCAAGATCAACGCGGCTCACGAATTTGCCGTTAGATCCCGAAGCGATGATGATAGTCTCGCCAACAAGATAAGGCTCAGGGAGCGCGTCATGAGTGTGGCCCGAAAGGATAACGTCGATTCCAGTCACGCGGGACGCCATCTTCTTGTCCACATCAAAACCGTTGTGGCTTAGGCAAACAATAAGTTCTGCGCCCATGCCGCGCACTTCATCGACCATAGCTTGCATGTTCTCATCACGAATACCAAACGAGTATTCGGGGAACATCCAGCCTGGGTTTGCGATCGGCATATAGGGGAAGGCCTGACCGATGACGGCAATCTTGACGCCGCCACGCTCGAAGAACTCATAAGGCTTGAAGTCTTCGGCGGGTTCATCCCATTCGGAGTCAAAGATGTTTTGACCCAGCGCCGCATAAGGCAGACCAGAAATCAGCTCGCGCACACGCTCAGAACCAAGGGTGAATTCCCAGTGAAAGGTCATCGCGTCAGGCTTGAGCGCGTTCATGACATTGACCATGTCCTGACCTTCGGTGTGATAGCAGGTGTAGGAACCGTGCCATGTGTCGCCACCGTCAAGCAGGAGCGCATCTGGCCGCTCTGCACGGATCGAGTTGATCACGGTTGCGACTCGATCAAGACCACCCATTTTGCCATAGGTTTTGCCGAGCGCAGAAAAATCGTCGTAGCTCAGCGCATAGTGCGAGGAACTGCCATCATCGATGCCGTAAGCCTTGCGGAAGTCCGCACCCGTGATGTGCGGAACCGCGCCACGGTTATCACCAACGCCAAGGTTGATCTCGGGCTCGCGGAAATAGATCGGCTTGAGCTGAGCGTGAATATCGGTGACGTGAATAAGCGAGACGTTACCAAATGTATCAAACTGCAAGAGTTGATCCTGAGTCAGCAACTGCTGAGCAGCCAAACGGCCCCAGTTCCCAAAACCAGATGCGCCGTAGATGGCACTTGCGGCCATGCTGGCCTGAAGAAAGTCGCGACGCGAAATCATATCCTGCTGTCCCTTACTACTTTCGTATGCGAAAAGTTGAATGTTTTGAGATAGACAAAGGCCCGAGACGGCGAACCGCTCGGGCCAAAGTTTGATTAGTTACGGACCGACGGACCTTCGACCGAGAGACCGTTGCCGCGCGACGCGACGTAGAGTTCAAGAGCGATGAACTCGGGGCTGTTCGGAGCGTAGGTTTCAGCACGAGTATCACGTACGCAACCCTTGAAGCGACCCTGAACGCCGTTGAGTGCAGCGTTGTTGAGACGATAGGTCGGGAAGCCGTTGATCTGACCCTGCGACAGGTGGTCTGCGCGGATCATGTTGCCATAGTTCTGCTCGTGGCAGTTCGCACAGCTCAAATCCAGCTGGCCGGTGCGGGTATAGTACATCTCTTTACCCTGCGCCCAGATGTCTGCAACCGGACCATCAATCGCAACGTTCACGATGGTTCCACGACCGACTGACGCGATCAATGCTTCCATTGCGAGCATCTCTGCGCTGTCGACCTTGTAGGGCTCAGCGCCCATTTCGTTCTCGCGGCACGCATTGATTTGCTGTCCGAGAGTACGAAGTTCGCCGGCCTTTTCGTTCCACTTGGGATAGGTCGCACGGACTTGGATCATGGAATCAGCTGCGTCACCGTGGCAGTCCGCACAAGACTTACCGTTGGTGCCTTCGGCAGTTGCCCAAGTTGCCATAGCGCTTTCAACTGCGAGCATACCTGGGTTGTCGAAGTCGTCAGCCTGCATGGCTTGTGTTTCATCCGAGCGGTAAACCCAGCCCGAATAAACCGTCTTGAGGGCGCCTTCGAGGTGAGCCGCAGCCGGAGCTTCGGTGACCATCTCGATTTCGCCGTTGAGTACGAGGCTTGCATCCTCGTCTGCAAATGCACCTGTAGCAATGAATGCCAGAGCGCCAAGTGCAGTCTTAAGAGCGGCTTTTTTCATTTTTTCTCCTCCCCATTGGACCTGGACTTAGCCTACGGCAATGTCCTTGGTGTCGGTGTAGACGGACCCGTCATCATCGTACCAGGTGAAGGTGAATGCGCCCGACTCGGGAACAATCGCCTGGAATTCGAAGTATGGGTTGGTCGAAATTGCGGGCTCGAGGGTTACGTCGATGACGTTCTGACCGTTAAAATCGCAGGTGAAGCGATTGATGATCGAACGCGGAATGACGTTGCCGTCTTTGTCTTTACGCTGACCAGATTCCATCTGGTGCGAAATGAGCGTCTTGATAGCGACCGACTCGCCAGCCTTGGCCGACTTGGGGACGCGTACGCGCGGAGTGACGTTATCTGCCATTTTATTTTTCTCCTGACCTTAGCCGCCGCAGCCGCCGATGGTGACTTTGACTTCTTGCTGCGCCTGAGCGAACGAGCCGTCAGCCATTTTGGCGATAGCGACTACGTTCTGGGTGCCAGCAAGGCGAATACGGGTCGAACCTGCCTGAGCACCTGCGAGCGGACCGAAGTTAAAGGTCGCGACTGCGGGGGTCGGGTTGCCTGCTGCGAGCAGCATGATCGAAACTGCGCCCGGAGCGCTGACTTCAACCGGCACAGTGTTGCCGTTTTCAGCGATTTCGGGAGCGGTGAGGGTGATGCCTGCATCGCCGACAGCTGCGCCGCCGGTAAACGCGGCAATCGCATCCTCGGCGGCGGCGTTGGCACGCATCGGCAGGAATGCCGCGGCCGAAGCGCCCATCGCCATCAGGATGGTATCTCTGCGCGTGAACTTCATTGTTTCTCCTTCTCTAAAATCGGGGTCGCTTAGTCAGTGAGCGTGACGAGATAAGCGACGACATCTTCAATTTCCTGTGCGGTCAGCAGAGGCGGAAGAGGCTCGGTGCCAGCTTTGCCAGTGAACGCGTCGCCAGGACGGGTAAAGCCAGAGGTTTTGTAGAACGCAGGCATTACGGTATCGGGGAACGTGTGCTTTGCGTTGGCTACGATGCCACGCAGAGCAGCTTCTTCCCAACGCGAGCCAGTACCGTCGAGCGACGGGCCAACTTCACCGTGGAAAGGATAGTCTTGGAGATCAGTGACCTGATGGCAAGCAATGCAGTTGCCCTTGCTCTTGGTGGTCATAACCTTGATGCCGTTCTGTGCGTCGCCTGCGGTGCCGCTGAGCGAAACGGCGACTTCGCCGTATTCGCCGAATTCTACGGCTTCCGGTGCGACCTCAGCTGCACCAACGGTGGCAGCCAATGACAGACCGACCGCGATTTGAATGATGCGCTTCATGAGCCCTCCCTAGATCATCATATGCGGTTAATTG
>JAYPUF010000026.1:0-25446 GCA_038133925.1 Marivivens sp.
ACTGTGCAGGCTTTGTGCATCACGGCACGATCCTTGACCTGAGCGACGAAGATTTTGAGTTCAGCATGAACCTCAATGTCACCTCTATGGTCCGCATGTGCCGCGCGTTCCTTCCAGGGATGCTCCGCCGCGCCGAGGCTACGGGTTCCGCATCGATCCTCAACATGGCGTCGATGTGCTCGAACATCAAAGGCTTCCCCTTCCGCTCGGCATACGGCACGACCAAGGCCGCAGTGAACGGCCTCACAAAGAGTATTGCCTCTGATTTCGTATCGAAAGGCATTCGTTGTAACTCGCTGAACCCCGGCACGGTTGATACACCATCACTCCGTGGCCGTATCGCCGCTGCCGCTGATCCGGTTCAGGCCGAAAAGGACTTCATTGCGCGTCAGCCAATGGGGCGCCTTGCGACCGTCGACGACATGACCCCGATGATCGTCTACCTGCTTAGCGATGAAAGCCGTTTTGTCTCGGGCCAAGCACTTCTCGTGGACGGCGGCGTGACCATCTAACCCAAGTTTTCTTCCAAGGACTGGGGGCCGCCCTCGTGCGGTCCCCACCTTATTTTAAAGATTGGACCTCTCATGAAACTACTTCGCTTTGGCCCCAAGGGTCAGGAAAAGCCGGGTTGCCTTGATGCGGACGGCAACATTCGTGATCTAAGCGCGCATGTATCGGACATCGCAGGCGACGCACTCACCCCCGAAGGGATCGCCAAGCTCCAGTTGGTCGATGTCAACACGCTTCCTATCGTCGATGGCTCTACCCGTATCGGCGCCTGCGTCGGCAGTATCGGCAAGTTCATCTGCATCGGCCTCAACTATGCCGACCACGCAGCGGAATCTGGCCTTGATGTGCCGCCCGAACCTGTTGTGTTCAATAAATGGACTTCGGCTGTTGTTGGTCCGAACGATGAGGTGATCATCCCGCGCGGTTCCGTCAAGACCGACTGGGAAGTCGAACTTGGCGTGATCATCGGCAAAGGCGGCAGCTATATTGATGAAGCAAACGCAATGGACCACATTGCTGGTTTCTGTGTTGTGAACGATGTTTCCGAACGCGAATACCAGATCGAGCGTTCAGGCACTTGGGACAAAGGCAAGGGTTGCGATACCTTCGGCCCGACTGGCCCCTACCTTGTGACCAAGGATGAAGTTGCCGATTTCGACAACCTCCGCCTTTGGCTCGAGGTGGACGGCGAGATGATGCAAGACGGCTCGACGGCAACCATGGTGTACCGCGTGCCCTTCCTCGTGTCGTATCTGAGCCAATTCATGAGCTTGCAGCCGGGTGACGTGATCTCCACAGGGACCCCTCCGGGTGTCGGCATGGGCAAAAAACCCCCGATGTATCTCAAGGGCGGTGAGACCATGCGCCTTGGCATCGACGGCCTTGGCGAGCAGACCCAGAAAGTCCGCAAACATTCCTAATAGAGAACGGGCGCCCCATCGGGCGCCCGATTTCATTAGAGCACGCGGACCTTTGCGTCGCTCACCATCCGCCATTCATGTCCCAAGGTGCGAAGCTTTCCTACAACCGCTACGTTGCCCTTGAGCGCAATATTTGCGCTCGAGTGGCCAATCATGATTTCGAACTCACCAGGTTCGACAATCCGCTTGCCCTCGTATCCAGTGAAGTTGAGCATATCGACAGGCACTTCGATTGTGACCTCTGCCGAAGCCCCCGATTCAAGCTCAAGGCGCGCAAATCCTTTAAGCTCTTTGATCGGCCTCACGAGCGATGCAAGCTTGTCGCGCACATAAAGCTGAGGCACAGCGACCCCTCTTCTTTGACCAGTGTTCTTAACGGTAAATGTCGCAGAAACACTACCTCGGTCGATGTCCACCGTGTCGGACGCAAACTGCAAATCGGTGAACTCGAAACTGGTATAGCTAAGCCCATGTCCAAAGGCGTAGTCTGATCCAAAGTGTCGGGCAACGGGTGTGCCGGGTGACTTGAATTTATGATTATAGAAATAGGGAACAGCGCCAGCGCTTCTCGGGATGGAAAGCGTCGAACGGCCCGATGGCTCGACCTCGCCAGTCATAACACGAGCGACAGCGCGTCCGCCCTGTTCTCCGGGGAAATATGCCATGACCTGCGCAGCCAACTCTTTTTCCCGACCGCCAAGGTTATAGGGGCGCCCATTGGTCAGCACGACAATTACAGGCGTTCCTGTGTCCACAATCGCATCGAGCAGCTTTTGCTGGACACCGGGCAGTTCAAGCGTTTCCGCATCCGAACCTTCGCCCACCGTGCCCGTCTGGAAAATCCCAGAAAGGTCGCCGACACAAACGATAGCAACATCCGCGGCTTTGGCCGCCTCAACTGCCTCAGGAATTAGATCGAGCCGCTTGGACAGTGGCGACTCTAGCTTGAGCGTCGTGCTATCTTCGACATCTCCTGGGAAAACAGGAGCGCCTGAACTTCGGGTCTCAAGGATATAGCACCCTTTGGCAAAGCTAACATGATCCGCGCCAAGCGCTTCTCTAAATCCTTCGAGAAGGGTCACAACGGACGATGAATCTTCAACCTGATCATGGTTAATCACATGCACTGGGAAGGAATAATCCCCCAATAGCGCGAGAGGGTCGTCTGCCGTGGCCCCGATCACCGCAACTCGCTTCTCCTTTGAAAGCGGCAGAATACCGTTGTTGTCGAGGATGGTGACTGACTGCTCCGCGACTTCCAGAGCCAGTTCAACAGCCTCCTTCGTGCGCAGAGCAACACCTCCCTCATCGGTGAATGGCCGCTCGAAAAGCCCAAGCCTGAATTTTTCACGCAGACCGCGCCGCACAGCCTCGTCGATCGTCGGCATATCAATCAAACCACGCTCAAGCGCAGCTTTGAGTGAAGGAGCGCAATCATCTCCGGGTAACTCAACATCAAGTCCTGCATTGAACGAAAGAGCAGCTGCTTCCGCTGCATCGCTTGCAACACCGTGGTGCGCATAAAGAAGGGTCACACCGATGTAATCTGCAACGATGATCCCATCAAATCCCCACTCCTCGCGCAGCACCTTGGTCAACAAATGCCGCGAAGCATGGACCGGCTCGTTATCTATGTCATGATATGCGGGCATGACCGAGGCCGCATCGCCCAATTTTACAGCCATCTCAAACGGGAGCATGAAATCATCATTCAGCTCGCGCCATCCAAGATGAACCGGCGCGTGGTTCCGCGCCCCTTCGCTATAGGAATGGCCCACGTAATGCTTGAGCGTGGCAAGAATCTGGCGGTCCTTGCCCTGAAGCCCCTGCACATATTTGGTCGCCATGATCCCCGCGATATAGGGATCCTCGCCGAATGTCTCTTCGGTGCGCCCCCAACGCGCATCGCGAGCCACGTCAAGAACAGGGGCAAGCCCCTGCCGACCACCGACGCTCATCATCTCGCGCCCAATGGCGGCGCCCACCTTTTCGATCAGATCGGGGTTCCAAGTTGCGCCATAGCCAAGCGATGAAGGAAACAACGTTGCCCCCCGCGCCATGAGACCAGAAAGACATTCCTCGTGAGAGAGCACGGGAATACCAAGCCGCGTCTCCTCCATCATGAACTTCTGGAGCGAATTTAGCGCCCGCACACCCGAAATTGGGTCCTTACTCGCCGTACCCAAAGGACGCGTGATTTGACCCAACCCGAGTCTCAGCTGCTCTTTAAGGCCAGCGGCGTTTCCCTCGCCCGTGAATTTATCCTCACGTGGTCGATGCTCACCATCCTCGGAGAGAAAGAGCCACATCGCATGAAGTTGTGCGAGCTTCTCCTCAAGCGTCATCTGTCCCAAAAGGTCGTCAATGCGTGCTTCAATCGGCGCTGATGAATCCTTGTAAATGCTCATGAAATTTTCCTCCCCGAAATCTTTGTCGCAGTTTCTAATAAAAATTTACCTTGGCAAGAGCCCCAGCTTTAAATCCGTGAAATTACGGAAAATTACGTTTCAACCTTTGGGATCATGCGCAATCTACTGGTCATGAATACACAGCTTTTGTTATCCTTCATCGAAAGAAGAGGCACACGATGATCACAGAAATTGAAGACTATTTCACCAAGGGCTGCGACCGCTGTGACAAGTTCAATACTCCAGATTGCTCGACAAAACTTTGGAATGAAGGAATTACCGATCTGCGCCGTATTTGTTTGGACGAAGGATTGGTAGAAACAGTGAAATGGGGTCACCCCTGCTATATGCACGCGGACCGTAATCTCGTGATCATGGGCGCATTTCGGGAAAACTATCGGCTCACGTTCTTCAAAGCTGCGCTCATGAAAGACCCCGAAGGCATCCTCGAAAAGCAGGGACCAAATTCGCAAACCAAGGAAACGATCCGATTTACCGCCAATGGTCAGGTCAAAGTGATGGAAACCACCATCCGCACCTATATCCAAGAAGCCAAGGCTTATGCTGACGCGGGTATCGTGCCCGAAAAAGTCGTGCGTGAAATTGATATGCCCGAAGAACTCATCGAAGTTCTTGATGGAGATCCAGAACTAGCAGAGGCCTTTGCCGCCCTCACTCCAGGGCGACAAAAAAGTTATGCATTCAATCTCAATCAGGCCAAATCCTCAGCCACTCGGTACAACCGAATTGAGAAGTTCCGCGACCGTATTTTTGCAGGCAAAGGTGCCTTGGAGCGGATGTAGATCGTCTCAGACTAGCCCATTCTGTTTCATGAAACTGCGCAACTTGCCGAGCTGAGCCTCGCTCAAAGGCCAAGCCGAAGGCGGACGGGTCGGGCCGCAGTCGATACCTTGTTCAATGAGCGCCGCCTTTACGCCCGTCACATTGGTGCCGTTCATTTCTTCTGCACGAACCTCTTCAAAGGCCCGCATCTCTGCGATCAGTTTGTTTGCTGTGACATAGTCACCAACGCGAAGCGCACTATGAATAGCAACTGACCGTTCGGGCCAAACATTGATAAGACCAGAGGTGAACCCCCTTGCGCCAACGGCATAAAGTGGCGGTGCCCAAACCTCTGCAAGACCGCAGACCCAAGTGATAGACGGGTCACAAGCATTGATCGCCTCTGCAAGCTTGAGCGGATTGGGGGTTGCCCACTTAACGCCTTTTACATTCGGGACCGCACAAAGATCCGCAATCGCCTTGGTTCCAATCGCATCATTGCGCAAATAGAGCATCATGGGCAAACCGCCAGACGCATCGCTAACCGCTTTAATGTAGTCACAAGTTCCGCGTGGCGAAACAAAGGGATCTGGTGGCTGGTGAATCATAAGGGCAGTGGCACCTGCATCCGCGGACTCCTTTGCCAAACGACACGCATCACGCACACCGCGCCCAATTCCAGCCAGAACAGGCGCGCGGCCATCGACCATAGCGACGACCTCGTTGACCATCGTGCATGCTTCATCCGTCGTTAACGCGTAAAACTCACCAGTATTGCCGTTGACGACTGGCATGTGCACCCCTGCAGCCAAAGCGCGATCAATGATCGGCCCAAGCTCCTTCGGAGCAATCTCACCCGCCTCATCATAGGGCGTTACCAAAATGCCCGAGATCCCTGCGAGCGCTTCATCCAAATTCTGTGCCATAGTCAGTCCTTAGAAAATATCCGGCTCACCGGCCGCTTTGCCGAAATCACGTTCGAGATAGTCAAAGTCACACCCCTTATCGGCCTGCGTCACATGCTTGGAGAACATCCAGCCATATCCGCGCTCGAACAAAGGTTCGGGCGGCGTCCAAGCTGCCTTGCGACGTTCGATCTCGTCGTCAGCCACCAACATGTCGAGACGGCGGTTTTCGAGATCGAGCTTCACTATATCTCCCGTTTGAAGAAGAGCGAGAGGTCCACCGACAAACGACTCCGGCGCAACATGGAGAACGCAAGCGCCATAAGACGTCCCCGACATCCGCGCATCCGAAATCCGGAGCATATCTCGATGACCCTGCTTGATCAGAGCCTTCGGGATCGGAAGCATGCCCCATTCCGGCATCCCCGGCCCACCCTGCGGACCAGCGTTGCGAAGCACCAAAACTGTGTCAGGCGTCACATCAAGATTTTCATCATTGATGGCCTCTTTCATCGCAGGATAGCTATCAAACACCAATGCGGGGCCTTGGTGATTATAGTACTTTGGATCACACGCTGCGGGCTTGATGACGGCCCCATCAGGACACAAATTGCCACGGAGCACCGCAAGTGATCCCTCATGATAGACAGGGTTCGACAACGGTCGGATGACATCGTCATTGTAGACAACAGCGCCTTCAAGGTTTTCGCCCATCGTCTTGCCCGTCACCGTGAGGCACGAGGTGTCCAAACGATCCTCAAGCTGCTTCATCAACGCGCGAAGACCGCCCGCATAGAAGAAATCTTCCATCAAGTAATCCTTGCCCGAAGGCCGCACGTTGGCGATCAACGGCGTGTCGCGCCCCAAGGCATCCAGATCATCTAGCGTAAGGTCAACGCCAGCGCGCCGTGCCATCGCGATCAAGTGCACAACGGCGTTCGTGGAACATCCAGTGGCCATCGCAACGATCGCGGCATTGCGTACGGCGGCTTCGGTCACGATCTTGTTCGGGGTAAGGTTTTCCCAGACCATCTCAACGATACGGCGACCGCATTCGGACGACATTCGTTGGTGTCCGCTATCCACAGCTGGAATGGAAGACGCGCCAGGGAGAGTAATCCCCAGAGCATCCGCAATCGCTGTCATAGTCGAGGCAGTCCCCATCGTCATACAGGTTCCTGCCGAGCGCGCGATCCCACCCTGCACCCCGAGCCATTCTTCATCCGTAATGTTGCCTGCGCGTCGCTCGTCCCAATACTTCCAAGCATCCGAACCCGATCCAAGGATCTTTCCCGCGTAATGCCCCCGAAGCATCGGTCCCGCAGGAAGGTAGATCAAAGGCACACCGGCAGTAAGCGCCCCCATTACCAGACCGGGTGTCGTCTTGTCACAACCACCCATCAGCACCACACCATCAAGCGGGTGCGAACGGATCATCTCTTCGGTCTCCATCGCAAGCATATTGCGATAGAGCATCGACGTCGGCTTGGTAAAGGTTTCGTCCACGGAAAGCGAAGGAAGCTCCACAGCGAATCCGCCTGCCTGTGCAACGCCGCGTTTCACATCCTGTGCGCGCTCCCGAAAGTGACCATGACAGGCATTGAGCTCTGACCATGTATTCAAAACCCCAATCACCGGTTTGCCCATGTATTCCTCTTCGGAATACCCAAGCTGCATCATGCGTGAACGATGTCCAAAACTTCTAAGGTCATCTGGTGCAAACCAGCGAGAACTCCGAAGTTGGTCAGGCGAAATACGATCGACTTTGGTCATCTAGCTTCTCATTTTTGAGGATCAGCATATCTAATGTATGCGCATACATTGCTTTATAATAAGGACTTTCACAAATTGCAAACGCAAATAAAAAGGGCCGCCGAAGCGACCCTTTCATTTCCCGTATCGGACGCGATTACATGCGTTCAGCGATCATCTTAAGAAGCTTCTGGTGATCGGCGTCAAAGTTGCGAATACCTTCAGCAAGCTTCTCAGTCGCCATAGCATCAGCGTTAAGCTCCCAGCGGAAACGCGCCTCGTCCATTTCGACCTTGGCAACGCCCGAAACTTTGTCTTCAGACAAAAGGCGCGGAAGCTCCACATTGTCAGCCGCCAGTTCATTCAGAAGCTGCGGCGCGATGGTGAGACGGTCACAACCCGCAAGAGCTTTGATCTGGCCCGTATTGCGGAACGACGCACCCATCACGACGGTCTTAATGCCGTTCGACTTGTAATAGTCATAGATCTTGCGGACCGAAAGAACGCCCGGATCTTCTTCTGCTTCGAACTTCTTCCCACCTTCGGCTTTGGAGTACCAGTCAGTGATACGGCCAACAAAGGGCGAAATAAGGAACGCACCAGCATCCGCACAAGCGACTGCCTGACACTGCGCAAAAAGAAGCGTGAGGTTACACTGAATGCCTTCGGCCTCAAGGATCTCAGCGGCACGGATGCCTTCCCAAGTCGAAGCGAGCTTGATCAGGATGCGGTCTTTACCAACGCCGTTCGCCTCGTAAGCAGCAATCAAAGCGCGGGCCTTTTCGACAGAAGCCGCAGTATTGAAGGAAAGGTTCGCATCAACCTCGGTCGAAACGCGACCCGGAACGAGACCAGCGAGTTCAGTGCCAACACCCACGGTCAAAGCATCAGCAATAGCAAGCGGTGATTTGCCAGCCTTGCTACCCTTTTCGATTTCGCTCGAAACCATGTCAGCAAATGCAGGGCTCTGAAGGGCCTTGAGGATAATGCTCGGGTTCGTGGTGCAGTCCACGGGCTTCAGCTCGCGAATTGCATCAACATCGCCAGTATCAGCGACGACGACTGTCATATCTCTAAGAGCGTCGAGTGCACTTGCCATTGGTCTCTCTCCATTTAGCGTCAGTCCCACATCGTGTAGGACCGCAGATCGGCGCCTGTATAGCCAATCGAAAGAGGGCGTAAAACCGAATAGTGCAATGCACAGAAAAAACGGCGCACAGTCCCCTGCGCGCCGTTAAATTTCTGCCTTCAAATCGCCCTAGACCGCTTCAATCGCAATCGCGATGCCTTGACCGACCCCAATACACATCGTTGAAAGCGCTCGCTTGCCGCCACCCAATTTGAGCTCAAGCGCCGCAGTTCCCGTGATCCGAGCGCCTGACATGCCAAGTGGATGACCCAGCGCAATCGCGCCACCATTGGGGTTCACACGGCTATCGTCATCGGCGATCCCAAGATCACGCAGCGTAGCAAGTCCTTGAGATGCGAAAGCTTCATTAAGCTCGATTACGTCAAAGTCCTCTTGCTTTAGGCCCAAACGTGCCATCAGCTTCTTCGACGCAGGCGCAGGGCCAAAGCCCATGATCCGCGGAGCAACACCAGCAGATGCACCACCCAGAACCTTAACGATCGGGGTTAGGTTGTACTTCTTCACGGCCTCCTCGCTCGCAACGATAAGCGCCGCTGCCCCATCATTAACACCAGAGGCGTTGCCAGCCGTCACAGAACCACCCGCGCGGAAGGGCGCGCGCAGTTTGGCAAGCGCTTCAACAGTCGTCGCGCGGGGATGCTCGTCCTGATCAACGATAATCGGATCGCCCTTTCGCTGGGGGATCGTGACCGCAACGATTTCCTTGGCCAAACGTCCATTTGCCTGAGCGTCTGCAGCTTTGTTCTGAGAGCGCACGGCAAAAGCATCTTGGTCTTCGCGAGAAATGTTAAAATCTTCAGCAACGTTCTCGGCTGTCTCCGGCATCGAATCCACACCGTATTGCTTTTCCATAAGCGGATTGATGAAACGCCAACCAATTGTGGTGTCATAAACCGCGTTAGAACGGCTAAAGGCGCTCTCGGCTTTGGGCATAACAAACGGCGCGCGGCTCATGCTTTCGACACCGCCGGCAACGATAATCTCGGCCTCACCCGCCTTGATTGCACGCGCGGCTGCAATCACCGCATCCATGCCCGACCCACACAGGCGGTTCATTGTCGTGCCTGGAACCTCGACAGGCATCCCCGCCAGGAGAGAAGACATTCGCGCAACGTTGCGGTTGTCTTCCCCCGCTTGGTTGGCACAGCCATAGATCACTTCGTCCACAGCAGCCCAATCGACACCGACATTGCGCTCCATCAAAGCCTTGATCGGAATAGCGCCGAGATCATCCGCGCGCACAGACGAAAGCGAACCTCCAAAACGGCCAATCGGGGTTCTCACATAGTCGCAAATATAAACGTTACGCATCAGTCCAGCTCCGGCACAATAAGATCACCAACAGGGCCGTCTATCACGAGCGTTGCGCCCGTCACGGCCTGTAGGTCTTCAAGGCTGATCGAAGGCAGCTTTTCACGCAGCACAAATCGACCGTTTTCGATGTCTACCACGCAAAGCGACGTATAGACACGCGTCACACAAGCCACCCCTGTAAGCGGCAACGTGCATGTCTCAAGCAACTTTGGCTTACCATCCTTGGTCACGTGATCAGTGATGACCGCCACCCGCTTGGCACCATGAACAAGGTCCATCGCGCCGCCAACAGCGGGCACGCCTTTGGCCCCAACACTCCAGTTCGCCAAATCGCCGTTTTGCGCGACCTGATAGGCACCGAGAATTGCAACGTCTAGATGCCCGCCCCGCACCATCGCAAAGCTATCCGCATGGTGAAAAAACGCAGCACCGGGCTTGAGCGTGATCGCCTTTTTACCCGCGTTGATCAGATCCCAGTCCTCTTCACCCTTGGCAGGGGCTTCGCCGAAACCAAGCACACCGTTTTCGGTGTGGAAAATCGCCTCACGACCTTCGGGCTGGAACTTTGCGACCATCTCTGGGAACCCAATCCCTAGGTTCACATAGGCGCCGTCTTGAATGTCTTGCGCCGCACGCCAAGCGATTTGCGCGTTACTGAGCTTCTCGGTCATGCATAGACCTCCCCTGCGCGGTTCATGTCTTCTTCTTGTTTCGGGTTCGCAACCTCGACAACGCGGTCCACAAAAATACCCGGAGTGATGACCTGTTCTGGTTCAATCCCACCCGCTTCAACTATCTTTGACACCTGCACAATTGTCTTGGCCGCCGCCATGCACATGAGCGGGTTAAAGTTACGCCCCGCCATACGGTAAGTCACATTTCCATATGTATCGCCAAGCTGGCCCTTCACGATTGCAAAGTCAGCCTTGAGCCAGCGCTCTTCAACATAGGGCCGCCCTTCGAATTCCTTGACGGGTTTGCCCTTAGCCAAATCGGTGCCATAGCTGGTGGGCGTATAGAACGCTGGAATACCGGCACCAGCGGCGCGAATGCGCTCGGCCAAAGTGCCCTGCGGTACGAGCTCCAGTTCAATTTCGCCAGCCAAGTATTTATCCGTAAACGCGCGCGGATCAGCTGAACGAGGGAACGAGCAGACCATCTTTTTGACCATACCCATATCAATCATCGCAGCGATACCGATCCGGCCATTACCAGCGTTGTTATTGATCACAGTAAGGTTCTTGGGGCTTCCCGTCGCGACAAAGCGATCGATCAGCGCGTGAATGAGTTCGATGGGCGCTCCAGAACCGCCAAAGCCGCCAACCATCAACACCGCATTATCGGGGATATCTGCAACTGCGTCTGCGAGCGTAGGGATGGTCTTGTCCATACCGGTCTCCTGTTTGAGTCCCGCCTGTTCTAGTCGCTTCGCCCTCGACCTCACAGGCAATTTGTGCGCATTATGATATTTGTTCTTATCTTGAACTTATTTGTGCGCATTATGAACAAATCATCAGACCACATCGGGTCATTAGCCAAAGGCCTTCGGGTGCTCGAATGCTTTGACGCAGACCACCCGAAACTCTCCATAAGCGAAGTCGCAACGGCAACTGGTCTTGATCGGGCAACGGCCCGCCGCTGCCTCCTCACGCTACATATCGAAGGATATGCAGATTACGACGGAAAGTACTTTTCACTCACCCATAGCGCCTTGCGCCTTGGGATGGGTGCCTTGGCATCTCTACCCCTTCCCCAAATAGTTCAGCCATGGCTCGACCAATTGACCGAGCAAATCGGGCAGTCCTGCTCTGTCTCGATCCTTGATGGCACGGAAATTGTTTACATCGCCCGCGCAGCACAACGCCGTGTCATGTCGATCGGCCTTATGCCTGGTTCGCGTCTTCCTGCCCATTGCACATCGATGGGCCGCGTTCTGCTGGCTCACCTACCTGAAACCAAAGCCCGCACGATCATCGAAGCCTCTGATCTAACGCCGCGTACACCATACAGCCTCACCGATCCCAACGATATCCTTGCCGCTTTGACCGAGGCTCGAACCAACGGCTACACGATCATCGATCAGGAAATTGAAATCGGCCTACGGTCCATCGCGGTGCCCGTCTTCAACGCGCAAGGCAAAGTTATTGCTGCATTGAACACAGGCATGGCCGCGACCCAAAGCGATCCGCACGAATTGGTCGAGGCCTATCTTCCCGCGCTCAAACGCGTGCAGTCGGGCCTTCGCCGTTTGCTTTAATCGAGGGGGACGCCCTTGGGACGCAAGACGCGCTTTTGCGCGGCAATACGGAACGGCGCATTCGGCCCACCATATCCAAGATAGCCCGCTTGACGTTGAAGCACTTCAAAGAAAAGCCCTCCAAACATCGTCTTGGAGTAAAGCTGGAAAAACTCGCCCCGTTCATCACGATCATAAAGTACGTTAGCGGCTTTCATCCGATCCAAGAGACCCGCTGGAAAATCAAACCGAGCGGCAAGGTCGTCATAATAGTTCGCCGAGATTGGGAGCGGCTCGAACCCTGTCCCTTCAAGCTTTTTCGCGGTCTCAAAAATATCGTCGGTCGCCAGTGCAATATGCTGGACCGAAGCGCCAAAACTCTCCGAGAGGAACCGCCCTGCTAGGGTGCGATGCGTGTCTGCGCCGTTTAGCGTAATACGCAATTGGCCGTCGCGGCTTTCGACGACCTGCGAACGAACAAGCCCGTCAGGATCGATCACATCAACCATGGGCGATTTGCGCACATCGAAGATCGCAGAATAGAACAACGTCCAACTTAGCATATCCTCATAGCTCATCGTCTGAGCGAGGTGATCAACGCGTGTCAAACCCGCAGAGGGAGCGGCCTTTTCCCCAACCTGTTCAAATTCCACATTCCACACATTCGCGAGGGCCGAACCCTCGTCAATAAAGTGGAGCACAGAACCAGAAAGCCCGCGGATCGCAGGGATCTCTATTTCTCCGGCACCGACGGGCTGTGCGAATGGTTTGGCGCCCGTTGCAATGGCCCTATCAATGACATCACTCGCAGAAGACACGTTTAGGCCCACATCACACACAGTGGTGCCCCGTGCATTGAAAGCATGCGCCGCATGACCCTCGGTCTCTTCATTTAAAACGATCCGAATTTCGCCCTGTTGCCATAGGGCGAGGTCTTTGTTGCGGTGGTTTGCACGCTTGCTGAACCCGAGCGTTGACAAGACCTTTTCGAGCGAACGAGCCTCTTCGCCGCGCGTTGCAAATTCCACAAAGGAAACACCATTTGCCGCTACACGTGGCGGAATCTTAGGCAGATCAAACGATAGTGTCGGCTCAGCGCGACGGACATCATCCATAAGCGCGATGAGAGAACGATAGCCATCCTCGGCCACCTGCTTGGTATTTGCGCCGCGGAATTGGTCGTTGAAAATCTCAAGACTAATCGGGCCCTTATAGCCAGCCGCCATCACTGCGCGCATGAACCCAGTTACATCGAGATCACCCTCCCCCGGCATATTGCGGAAGTGACGTGACCAATAAAGAAGATCCATTTCAATGAGCGGCGCATCAGCAAGCTGAACAAAGAAAATTTTGTCCCCGGGGATAGAGCGGATGCTGTCGGGCGAGAGCTTTCGGCTCAAAGTGTGGAAACTGTCGAGAATAATCCCAACGTTGTCATGATCCGCCCGGCGCACGATCTCCCATGCATCGCGGTGATCATTGATGTGACGACCCCAAGCAAGTGCCTCGTAGCCCACGCGAAGGCCGCGCTTTTTTGCTCGTTCACCGAGCTCATGAAAATCCCCAGCGGCACGATCAATACCGCCAAGCGATTGTGGATGAACTGTCGAGCATATCAACACGAGGTCAGTGCCCAACTCCTGCATCAGGTCGAACTTGCGCTCGGCGCGGTCAAACGCCTTCGAACGGAGCGGCTCAGGCAAACCTTCAAAATCACGGAATGGCTGGAATAGCGTTATATCAAGCCCGTGATCTCGGATCATCTGACCCACTTCACGCGGGCTTCCGTCATAAGCGATGAAATCCTGCTCGAAAATCTCGATCCCATCAAAACCCGCAGCGGCAATCGCTTCTAGCTTCTCACGGAGGTTTCCTGAAATCGACACAGTCGCGATAGAGGTCTTCATCGTTTTGTCTCCGTCTTAAGTTTGGGGCTTGTCGAAACTCTCGAATGTAGCGCGCATCCGCTCTGGTTCAGGCTTGCGGCCTGTAAACAGCTCAAACGCACGCACAGCCTGAAATGTCGCCATTCCCTGCCCACTCGAAGTCTTGCAACCCTTTGAACGCGCCACGCGAAGCAGTTCCGTTTCAAGCGGGAAATAAACGATGTCAGAGACCCAATGGCGCTCCTCAATCAACTCCGCTGCGATAGCCATACCCGGAAGCTTGGCCATGCCCATCGGTGTTGCATTAACGATGCCATCCGCTTGGACAGCAGCCAAAGCCATATCGGTGACTGCCTCAGCTTTAATTCCATGCGCATTTGCAACCGCTTCTGCAAGCGCCTGAGCCGTCTCGGGACGAACATCAGTGATCAGCAAATGCTGCACACCCGAACCCGCCAAAGCATGCGCAACAGCGCCGCCCGCACCACCAGCGCCCATCAAAAGAACACAGCCCTTTTTGGCCTCAGGCAGTCCCCATTCAAGCCCAGTCTGATAACCCCAAAAGTCTGTATTATGTCCAAACCGTTTGCCATCGCGAAAGACGACAGTGTTCACAGCCCCCACCTGCGTCGCAGCTTCCGACAGCTCATCAAGGTACTGCATGACCTCTTGCTTGTATGGGAATGTGATATTGAGACCCACATAGCCTTCGGCCTCCACCCGATCCAGAAGCTCGGACAATGCAGGAACAGGCTCCATCTTGTCCGTGTCGAGCAGGTCATACTGAAGAACAAAACCCTGAGCCGTGCCCTCATTCATATGCATCAAAGGCGTACGGCTCTGCTGGATGCCCTTCCCAATAAGGCCGACACGGAAATCAGGCGCAGTGTTTGATTGCGGAATGGCGGTTTGAGCGGTCATTTAATGAGTTCCCGTGGCATGCGACTCTGGTCGATATGCCATTTTGTTCGTTCTGGTTAATTTCTGTCAACGGCAGAACTATCTTATAGAACACGATTGTGCTATTTCTTTTTATCACAAGACCAAAAAAACGCAGAACCACATGTCCGAAAAATCCAAGTCCGGTTGGAAGCAGGATCCCGCCGCAGTAAAAAGTGACATCATTCGGGTCGCTATTTCTCTCTTTTCTGCCAATGGCTTATCGGGCACTCGCGTCGAAGAGATCGCAGCCCAGACCAAGACGTCAAAGCGTATGATCTATTACTATTTTGGCGACAAAGAGCGACTCTATGCGCACTGTCTAGAAGAGGTCTATTCCGACATTCGTGACGGCGAAGGCGAACTCGATCTAGCAGGTATTGCCCCAAAAGAGGCGCTCGCCCGTCTGGTCTCTTTCACCTATGACCACCAGAGGAACAATCCTGACTTCATCCGTATGGTGATGATCGAGAACATCCACAACGCTGAATATCTCAAGACCTCGGACGTCATACGCGACGTGAACCGGCCTGTCATTGCCAAGCTCAAAGATATTATCGCTCGGGGTGTCGCCGCAAAAGAGTTCCGCGAGGAACTTGATCCGGTCGAGCTTCACCGTCACATCTCTGCTCTCAGCTTCTTCAACGTCTCGAACAAAGGAACGTTCTCGGCGATCTACGGCGACGCGCTGTTTTCAGAAGAGGCACAGCTTCGGCTACGGGGCCAAGTCGTCGAGATGATCTTGAACTTTGTAAAAGCATAAAAAAGGCGGCCAGTGGCCGCCCTTTTGATTTATGCGTCGCGTTTCATGATCCATTCGACATTTGGCGCAGGAACAAAACGCCACTTCCGAAGCGGTCCGGCCATCACATTAAGATAATACATCTCGAACCCATGCGGAGCACCACAGGGATGGTGACCACGCGGAACAAGCACGACGTCACCATCATGCACCGCCATCGTTTCGTTGAGTTGCAGGTCGTCGGTATAGACGCGCTGAATACCAAAACCATCCGCAGGATTGATGCGGTGATAGTAGGTTTCCTCAAGATAGGTGATCCGCGGGAAATCATCTTCATCATGACGATGGCTCGGATATGACGACCAATGCCCTGCAGGGGTAAAGACCTCTGTCACAAGAAGGCTATCGCAATAGTCTTCGTTCTCCATCGCGATATTGTTGATGTAGCGCGTGTTCACACCCTTTCCGCGTTCGGTCAGTGTAATGCCATCTGGACCAATGCGGCGCGCCTTGTGACCACCCATTCCCGGTGCCGAGCAAACTGCGATGGTGCACTCAGTTGTTGCGGTCGCGGTCCAGCTCTCACCGTTCGGGACATAGAGACTATGCGGCGGCGTCTTTTCAAAGACGCTCATACGCTCGCCAAGCTCTCCCCAGCTCTCGCCAGCAGCTTCAAACGTCGCTTTGCCTTCGACCATGACGAGGATGACTTCTCGATCGCCAGTTGCTTCACCAACTGTTTCACCTGCACGCAAACGATAGAGCGAGAAACCCACATAGCGCCAACCCGCGGACTGCGGGGTGATTTCATGGACTTTTCCGTGGGTCCCAAACGGCCGCTTGAGCAAGTCTGCCATTATTGATCCTTCTCGTCGTCTTCAGGATTGAAATTGATAAAGAACGAATAGGCCGAGTAGACACACAAGGCCCCCCAGATCATCGCCCACCCCATTGCGCCTGTGACAACTTCGAACACTGTCCAAAGCGCAAGAAGCACTACCAGAACCACACGGATCCAAAGCGGGCGATAAAAAGAGTCGTTCAGTTTAAACATCAGATAAGGCCAGTTTCCTTGGCAATCCGCTTGAGCGTGTGCAGGCCGAGCGTCTGGTAAAGAAGCGGGTTGCGTTCATCGGGGTTTTGCTCGGCCTCGATGACGATCCAGCCATCATAGGAATTATCTGCAAGGATCTGCAACAGGGGCTGGAAATCCACGCCGCCGTCTTGATCACCAGGAACGGTGAAAGCACCTCCAACTACGCCTTTTAGGAACGACCAACCTTCACTGCGAACCTTAGCGGTGATCGCAGGGCGGATGTTCTTGGCGTGGAAATGGCCAACGCGACCGACATGTTTGGTAAGTACTTCAACTGGGTTGCCGCCGCCAAATGCACAGTGACCTGCATCAAACAAAAGATGCAGATGCGGACCAGTGTTGGCCATCAGAGCGTCAATTTCCTCAGGGCTCTCGATAATGGTGCCCATGTGATGGTGATAAACGAGGGTCACGCCTTCGCTTGCAAGATAGGCCGCAAAGGCTTCGATCTTGGCGCAGAAGTCCTTCATCTCGGCATCCGACAGCGTCGGGCGGTCATTTACTGGCTTTTCGGCATTGCCGTGAATAGCATTCGATGTTTCGCAAACAATCATGACTTTGCAGTCGTTCGCCTTGAGCTTCGCCAGATGGTGCTGACAATTCGCAATCTCGTCTTCAACAGAGCGCACGAGCAGTTCGGTCGAGTACCAGCCCGAAATGAACTTGAGCCCATAACCGCCCAAAAGCGCCTTAATCTGAGCCCCGTCGTCAGGCCAGCGGTGACCGTTCTCGATGCCGTCAAAACCGATCAAACGGCCAGCTTCGTGCAGGATACGATCCGTGGGGATGTTTGCTCCAATGGTTTGATCATCGTCATTTGCCCAAGCAATCGGGTTGGTGCCGAACTGGATCATAATTGTCTTCTCCAAGAGGTCAGCTCATGCTGCCTTAAGTAATTAAGAAAGGCGGAGGCATCCCCCCGCCCAAAACTAGAAACCTTAGTTAACGAGGTTCTGTCGCTTCATGTTTTCAACATAGCTGGCGCGTGCCTTGGCAACCTTGTCTGTGGTCGAAACCTCGGGAACGGCAACGTCCCACCAGTTACCACCGCCAGCTTCGCCGGGTCCATGCATCGGGTCTGTGTCGATCACAATTACGGTCGGAATATCACGGCCCTTGGCCGCTGCAAGTTGTGCTTCAAGGTCTGCGATATTCTCGGCCTTGATCGCATGCGCACCCATTGACGCGGCGTGAGCGACAAAGTCGATCTGGGGCTGCTGCTCGACTGCGCAATCTTTGTATAGGTTGTTAAACTGCTCCCCGCCCGTCCCCATCTGAAGACGGTTGATGCAGCCATAACCACGGTTATCGGTTAGAACGACGGTGAACGGGACTTTGCGCATCACAGCCGTAGCTAGCTCAGAGTTCGCCATCATATAAGACCCGTCACCGACAAAGCAGATGACATCGCGGTGCGGTGCAGCGAGTTTGAGACCCATGGCACCCGCAATCTCATACCCCATGCAGGAGAAGCCATACTCCATGTGGTAACCACCCTGCGACGGTTGCCAAAGCAGCTTGAGCGCACCAGGCATCGTTCCTGCCGCACACATCGCAACAGTCGCCTCGGACGAGGTACGCTGAACAGCGCCAATGACTTCACAGTCCATCGGAAGATACCCTTCGCCGCCCTTACGGTCCGCGCAATGTGCGTCAACTGTGGCAAGCCACTTTGCACGCACTTCTGGGTTGGCATTGCCAGCCTTATACCCACCCAAGAGACCCGAAAGCTTTTCGATCGCGACCTTCGCATCTGCAACAAGCGGGTATGCCCCATGCTTCACAGCATCATAGGCCGCAACGTTGATCGACACGAGCTTGCGCTCAGGGTTTTCAAAGAGCGACCACGATCCCGTGGTAAAATCTTGGAAACGAGTGCCTACGCCGATCACAAGGTCCGCTGCTTTCGAAATCACGTTTGCAGCTTCGGACCCGTCAACGCCCGAGGCGCCATAGTTCATTGGATTGCTCTGTGCGATGGCTGACTTGCCAGCCTGCGTCTCAACGATTGGAATGCCGAACTTGGTGGCAAAATCGGCCAATGCGTCCTCTGCCTCGGAATAGATCACACCGCCACCCGCAACAATCACCGGCGACTTGGCGGCTTTGATCATTTCCGCAACGGAGGCCAATTCGAATGCATCCGGCTCGGGACGGCGCACGCGCCAGACCTTGGGCTCAAAGAATGCCTCTGGATAATCATAGGCCTCGGCCTGCGTATCCTGACAGAACGACAGACACACCGGACCACAGGTCGCCGGATCAGTCATCGTCGCAAGCGCACGCGGCAACGCGGTCAGGATATGCTCGGGCCGGCTGATACGGTCAAAATACCGTACGACAGGACGGAAGCAGTCGTTTGCCGAAATGGTGCCGTCTTCAAAGGCTTCAACTTGCTGAAGCACGGGATCAGGACGACGATTGGCAAACACATCACCGGGGATGAACAACACAGGAATACGGTTCACATGGGCAAGCGCAGCAGCAGTCACCATGTTGGTCGCACCCGGTCCAATGGACGAGGTCACAGCCTGAGCGCGCTTGCGCTTGAGCGTCTTTGAATACGCGATCGCGGTATGTGCCATCGTCTGTTCATTCTGGCCGCGCCATGTCGGGAAATCAGCCTTGGCCTTTTCAAGCGCTTCGCCAAGACCCGCCACGTTACCGTGACCGAAAATGCCCCAGATACCTTCGATAAAACGCTCACCGTCCTCGTTCATTTGAACTGACAGCCATTTCACCATTGCCTGAGCGGAAGTCAGTCGGATCGTTTTAGTCATCTATCATTCCTCTCAGTTCAGATTGGCCTTTGCGCGGGCCGCATCCCAAATGTTGCAAAGACGGGTGTAGCGGTCGGCCATCTGCGCAATCGCAGCAGCGTCATCCATATCACCCTTCATCCAAGCGCGGGCCGCATCCCCAAAGATCGTGCGACCAACGGCGAAACCTTTGACCAACTTGTAAGAAGCTGCAACTTCAAAGCTCGCCTGAAGTTCAGCCTCAGGAGCATCAAGCCCTAGCACAACGATACCGCGGGTATAGGGGTCGTTCTCTTCGATCGCGTTAATCGCATTCTGCCAGCCCGCGTCCGAAGTCATCGGCTCTAGCTTCCACCAATCAGGATAGACGCCAATCTCATAAAAGCGGCGGATCAGTTTTGCCGTGGTCTCATCATCCACAGGAGCAACCTTGGACGGGATCACTTCAAGCAGGAACTCAAGACGATTACGGCGCGATGCTTCAAAAAGACGCTTAACGGTATCTTCTTGTTTCGCTTGAGTTTCTGCATCGTCATCAGGATGACAGAAGCACAGAACCTTGACTACGTTTTCCTTGGCCCACTGGTTGAGACCACCAAAGTCTGAACCAAGTTCAGGCTCGAGTGTCAGAGGACGCGAGCCTGGCCACTCGGTCGGGCGACCGATCCACAGACCAGAACCCGAAGCCGCATGAAGCGCGGCACGTCCAATACGGTTATCACAAAGGATGCCATAACCACCCTTGCCGTTCTGCACCTGCGCTGCGGCCTTGAGGCAAAGCTCTTTGAACTCCCCGCCTTTTTCAAGCGAATAGCCCTCCATCGCCTCAAGCTGCATACGGTGGTCGAACGCAAAAACGCGCATAGTGGACCAATCGCCGTGACGGTTGGTGGACCAATGGATCTGCTCAAGCTGCTCATCATTGCGCAGATCAGGGCGGATCACGCCGCGATCAAGGAAGAACTCAAGCTCGGTCAGCGACGGATAAGCAGGCGTGCATCCATGACGCGATACAGCAAAAGCACCGCAAGCGTTGGCATATTTCAGAGCGGTCGGCCAGTCTTCACCGTCAAGCCACCCCTTCATCAGACCCGAGAAGAACCCGTCACCCGCACCAAGCACGTTGAAAACTTCGATCGGGAAACCCGGACCGGTTTGTCCATCATCAAGGCTATCAGGGATCTCGCCTTCGAAAGCCACAGCACCCGCAGCACCACGCTTGCACACAAGTGTGGCACCAGACACCTTGCGAACGGCGCGGAGCGCTTCGATTGTATTGGTCGAACCTCCGGCGATGTGGAACTCTTCTTCTGTTCCAACAATGAGATCAAAGTAATGCAGCGTAGAGAGGAGCTTTTCCGTAACCTTCGCGCTCTCGACAAAACGGCTTTCGCCATCACCGTGCCCTGCAACGCCCCAAAGGTTCGGACGATAGTCAATGTCCAAAGCCGTCTGAGCACCATGCTTACGCGCAAGCTTGAGCGCCTTAATCACTGCAGCTTCGGTTTTCACGTTGGAAAGATGCGTACCCGTGGCAAGAACCGAACGCGAAGACGCAATGAAATCCTCATCGATGTCATCTTCACAAAGCGCCATGTCCGCACAATTTTCACGATAGAAAATGAGCGGGAACTGCTCTTCATCCCGAATTCCGAGGATCACCAGTGCAGTAAGGCGCTCGGGGTCTGTTTTGACACCATCCACGTTCACACCCTCTCGAATAAGCTGCTCACGGATGAAACGACCCATATGCTCGTCACCCACACGAGTAATAAGAGCAGACTTGAGACCCAGACGCGCAGTGCCGCATGCAATATTCGTGGGTGAACCACCGATGTATTTATCAAAGGACCCCATGTCCTCCAAACGACCACCGACCTGCGTGCCATAAAGGTCAACGCCTGCGCGGCCAATCGTAATTACATCAAGGTGTTTCATCTTTCGGTGCCTCTTAGGTTCGAGAATAACTTGGGCCCCGACGGCCGAAACCGCCGGAGCCCCAGGGAGGAGTTCAGAGCCTAACAGCTTGACCCGTCTGGGCCGATTTTAAAGCTGCGTCAGCAAGTTCAAGCGCCTTAAGCCCATCCAAACCCGTTGTTGGGGTGGCTGTGCCATCGGCAACGGCCTTTACGAATGACGCGATCTCATTCGCATAAGCCGCCGTGTAGCGGGTCATAAAGAAGTTCAGAAGCGGCGGCTCGCTAAAGCCATCAGCCGTCGCCACTTGGATATTTGCTTCGGCCATGTTTTTTGCGGAAACCATACCCTTGGAGCCAAGCACTTCGATGCGCTGGTCATATCCATAGGTCGCGCGACGCGAGTTGGTGATCACGGCCTGCTTGCCGCTAGCAGTGCGCAGAATCACGTTGACCGAGTCATAGTCGCCCAAAGCGCCAATCGCCGGATCAACAAGATTCGAGGCCTGAGCAACAACAGTCTCGACCTCTTCGCCCAAGAGCCAACGCGCCATGTCAAAATCGTGGATCGTCATGTCGCGGAAGATACCGCCAGAGACCTTGATATATTCAGCAGGCGGCGCGCCAGGATCGCGCGAGGTGATTGTCACCATCTCAACATCGCCAACGGTGCCGTTATCAATCGCTGCCTTCACGGCCATAAAGTCGGGGTCAAAGCGGCGATTAAAGCCAACCATCAAAGTGGCCTTCTCGGCTTCGACGGTCGCAAGCGCCTGCTTTACGCGCTCCACGCTAAGATCAACAGGCTTTTCGCAGAATACCGCCTTGCCGGTCTTTGCAAATTTCTCAATCAAATCAGCGTGGGTATCGGTTGGCGTACAGATCACAACCGCGTCGATGTCCGAGGAAATCGCCACCTGTTCAATCGTGCGAATTTCACAGCCGTACTTTTCCTGAGCGGCTTTGGCCGCAGCTTCAAAAGGCTCAGCTATCGCAATGAGCTCGGCACCCGCGACCGAGTTGATCGCGCGGGCGTGCACCTGACCGATCCGGCCGGCACCCAGTACCGCAAAACGTAAGCTCATAGTTTCCTCCCGCTCCGGACTCGGCCGGACTCATTTTTGGGGTTTGAGGGGCCGCCCCCCTTTCGTCAACAAGGAGTCAGCGGCAATGAAATTTTCGTCTCATTCCATTTCATTCTTGACGGCCTTAAATGCCATTTGGTGCCAAAAATTTCGCGTCTTTGAGACTTAGTGAAGGTGGGCAACCGAAATTGCCAACCACCGTTTGATCAAATCGCCTCAGAAAACTCCGCCCCAGTCTTAGCGCCCGTGATATAGGCGACGACGTCTTGCGGGTCGGTATCTTTGACGTTGAGATTGGCGCAAATGCGCCCACGCCGGAACACAACGATACGGTCCATAAGATCAAAAACCTGACGCATGTTGTGACTGATCAGAATAAGGCTCTCGCCCTGCTCTTTCAGCGTCTTGATGATGTTCTCTACCTGAGCCGTTTCCTGAACACCAAGCGCAGCCGTCGGCTCATCCATGATGGTGAGCTTCGAGTGGAATGCCGCGGTGCGGGCGATGGCCACACATTGACGCTGTCCGCCCGACATATTGCGGATCGGGTTCATGATGTTCGGGATTTTCACGCCCGTTTTCACCAGACCCGCCATCGTTGCCTCGCGCATCGCTTTGCGATCAAGGATCGAGAAAGGTCCAAGGTTGAACTTCACCTTCTCGCGGCCAAGGAACAAGTTCGACGGCACATCCAGATCATCTGCCAATGCAAGGTTCTGGAACACTGTCTCGATGCCGGCCTCGCGTGCTTCGATCGGTCCGCCAAAATGTACCGGCTTACCGTCAAAGATCACTTCGCCACGGGTGCGCTGCTCGACTGCGGTGATCTGCCGAACAAAGGTAGACTTACCGGCACCGTTATCGCCCATGATGGCGACGTGCTCGCCCTTTTTGATCTGGAAGCTCGCGCCCTCCAGTGCATGCACACCGCCATAGTGTTTCGTCAAATCGCGGGTTTCGAGGATAATATCACTCATAATCATCCCTCCTTACATACGCGCCGAAGCACGGGTTTGACGCCATTGGTCGAGAACAACCGCACCAACAATAATCGCGCCTTTGACCATTTCTTGGTAATAAGCATCGAGCTTAAGGAAGGTGAAACCAGAGATGATGACACCAAAAATCAGAGCCCCGATCACGGTCCCAAGGATCGAACCGCGACCCCCAGCCAAAGAAACGCCGCCGATCACTGTCATCGCAATCGCATCAAGTTCATACATCACGCCCATGCCGGCCTGCGCGGTCAGGTTCTTGGACGACAGAACAACAGCCGCTAGAGCCGCGAGCGTCGCCGCAATGGTGTAAACCATGACCTTGTGACGCTCGACATTGATGCCCGACATACGCGATGCCTGCTCGTTCGAGCCGATGGCATAAGTGTGTTTCCCGTAAACGGTGTAATTCAGAATGAGGTGGAAAAGGATTGCGAGAGCAATGAAGATGAAAACAGGGTTCATACCCTCGCCGATCGAGGCATAGCTCTCGGTCGGGAAAGAAATCGGTTGACCCTTGGACCACCATTTCGCCGCGCCGCGCGCAGTAACCATCATACCCAAAGTCGCAATGAACGGCGGGATCTTGGTATAGGCAATGAGCGCTCCGTTCACGACACCTGCGATGACACCACAGACAATGCCCACGATAAGCGGAACGATGACGGGAAGATCCGAAATTCCGTCAAACATCAGCTTGGGATTGGCGAGCCCGTTGACCTCGGCGACCTGCGCAAAGGACATCGCGATCATCGCCGTCACACCAACAACCGATCCAGGCGAAAGGTCAATACCACCAAGGATGATCACCTGTGTCGAGCCAATGGCAATAATGCCGATAATCGCGACCTGAAGGATGATGATCTTGAGACGAGCCTCGTTAAAAATACTGTCAAAACGATCAGCGCTATCAAACAAAAAGCTCTGCCCCATCAGCAGAAAACCAAGCGCTTCAAAAATGGCTACAATCAGAATTAAGGCGAAGAATACGTTCCACTCCGGTGCACGAACTTTCTTCTTCTCATCGAAAGTCAGCCCCCCGATGCCGTGCGAATTTTGCGACATGTCTTGCTCCCAGCATTTTCTGCACCTTGCGTCATGATGCAGCGTGCAAGGCGGCACCGGAACGGCGCCGCCTCACTAGATCCAATTTGGACCGATTAGTTCTTAGCGGCGTAATCACCAACGTTAGCAGGCGTGACCAGCTCGAACGGGATGTAAACCTTCTGGTCAACGTCCTCGCCAGCAGCAAGCTTGAGAGCGGCATCAAGAGCGCCCGAACCCTGACCAGCTGCGTTCTGGAACACAGTCACGTCAAGATCACCAGCGGCCATTGCAGCAAGTGCGTCAGCGGTTGCGTCAACACCACCAACTTGGACCGAAGCCATGTCGATGCCAGCGGCCTTCATAGCCTGGATTGCACCGATTGCCATTTCGTCGTTGTTGGCGATCACGGCATCGAACGGCTCACCCGAGGACAGCCAGTTGGTCATAAGGTCTTGCGCTTGGTCACGCGACCAGTTTGCAGTCTGCTCATCGACGATCTCGATGAAGTTACACATGTCGGTGCCGAGAATATCGTGCACGTCCTTGGTACGCTGAACAGCAGCCTGGTTGGAAAGTTCACCCATCATGACATAAGCACGAGCGCCGCCGCCCTTGCCTGCTGCACGAAGGTTCTTACAGATTTCGAAGGTTTCAAGAGTACCGGACTCGATCTCGTTCGAAGCTACGAAAGCCTGGTTATCGGGGAGCGTGTCTACGTTGATCGGCTGACGGTTCACGTAAACAAGCGGAACGCCTGCAGAAGCAGCAGCGTCGGTCATGGCCTGAGTAGCCGAGGTGTCAACGGGGTTCACGATGATCGCATCAACGCCCGAAGCGATGAAGTTGTTGATCTGGTCAAGCTGCTTCGCAACGTCGTTCTGTGCGTCTTCAACCTGAAGCTCGACGCCTTCCATACCTTCTGCGGTCGCAATCATGCCGTTACGCAGTACGGTCAGGAAGTTGTCGTCGAACAGAGCCATCGAAACGCCTACGTTTTCTGCCA
>JAYPUF010000027.1:0-25102 GCA_038133925.1 Marivivens sp.
CGAAGAGGCCTTTGCCGCACAATGTGCCGCCCGTCTTGAAGAACTGATCCTTGCCGAGGGTCCAGACACAATCGCCGCCTTCATTGGTGAGCCTGTGCTTGGTACCGGCGGGATTGTGCCGCCACCTGCTGGTTATTGGGCGGCGATCCAAGCGGTACTGCGAAAATATGACATCCTACTCATCGCGGATGAGGTCGTCACTGGCTTTGGACGTCTCGGCACGATGTTCGGATCGGATCACTATGGGATCGAGCCTGATTTCATCACCATCGCCAAGGGTCTGACTTCGGCCTATGCGCCATTGTCTGGTTCAATTGTTTCGGACCATGTTTGGAAAGTTCTGGAGCAAGGCACGGACGAGAATGGTCCGATTGGTCACGGCTGGACCTATTCTGCTCATCCCATCGGCGCTGCCGCCGGTGTTGCAAACCTCAAGCTCATTGATGAGCTTGGGCTCGTCGCGAATGCAGGTGAAATGGGCGCCTACCTCAAGTCGTCTTTGGCCGAGGCTCTTGGCGACCACCCGCAGGTTGGCGAAGTTCGGGGCGAAGGGCTGTTGTGTGCTGTCGAACTGGTCGAAGAGCGTGCAGGGCGCAGACACTTTGATCCAGCGCGTAAAGTTGGTCCGGCAATCGCCGCCGCTATGGCCGAGATGAATGTGATCGCACGTGCTATGCCCCAAGGGGACATCATCGGCTACGCACCGCCGTTTTGTATCACCCATGAAGAAATCGACACCGTGGTCAGTGCCACCGCGGATGCAGTCAAGAAGGTTCTTGGCTAAGTCTAAACGAGGCTCGGGCGACCCGAGCCTCATTCGTCCGGTGTGAGGAAGCCGCCAGATTGACGCTTCCAGAGTTTGGCGTAGAGCCCATCAAGCGCAATAAGTTCGGCGTGCGTGCCTTGCTCGACGATCTGGCCCTGATCCATGACAATAAGCCGGTCCATCGCAGCAATCGTCGAAAGACGGTGCGCAATGGCAATAACCGTTTTGCCCTCCATCAGGACATCTAGGCGCGACTGGATTGCGGCTTCAACCTCGGAGTCGAGCGCGCTTGTTGCCTCGTCCAGAATAAGGATTGGGGCGTCTTTGAGGGCGACCCGAGCAATTGCGATCCGCTGACGCTGCCCGCCTGAGAGTTTGACGCCTCGCTCGCCCACATGTGCATCAAGTCCCTTGCGGCCTTGGCTATCCGTTAGGTCCGGTACAAAGCTATCCGCCTCAGCCATGCGAAGTGCCGCCATAATCTGCTCGTCCGTCGCATCGGGGCGGCCATAGGTAATGTTATCCCGAACCGAGCGATGCAAGAGCGAGCTGTCTTGGGTTACGACGCCAATCGCGCTCCGAAGGCACTCTTGCGGGACTTCGCGGATGTCCTTCCCGTCGATCGTAATGCTTCCAGACTGAATGTCATAAAATCGCAGAAGGAGATTGATGAGTGTAGACTTGCCCGCGCCCGAACGACCGATCAGGCCGATTTTCTCACCGGATTTGAGGTTCAAAGATAGGTCATCTAGAACCGCAAGCGGACGCTCTCCTTTGGCCCGTTCATAGCGAAAAGTCACATTGTTGAACTTGACGACGGCGTCGCTCACAACGAGCGGCTTGGCATTTGGGGCGTCGGTTATGGTGCGCGGCAAAGCAAGGCTGGAGATGCCATCACGCACCGTCCCGATATTCTCGAATAGAGCGGCAAATTCCCACATAATCCAGTGGGCCATGTTGTTGAGACGAATTGCGAGTGGGACCGAGATGGCGATTGCGCCGACTTCGATCATCCCGTTGATCCATAGCCAAATCCCAAGTCCTGTCACTGATGCTACGAGCCAAACGTTGATCAGGTTGAGAATGATGTCTTGACCGGTCGAGAGCCTCATCTGGCGGTAAACGGTACCGAGAAAACGATCCATCCCTTCGTGCATCCAGCGCTCTTCTCGGTCAGCATGGGAAAAGAGTTTGACGGTCGAGATGTTTGTGTAGCTGTCTACGATTCGTCCGGTCATCATGCTCCGAGCGTCTGCTTGGTCCGCAGCGACGAGCGCGAGGCGTGGTACAAAATGCGAGAGCATCAGGGCATATAAAAGAAACCAGATTATGAACGGTAAAGCGAGACGCCAATCCTGACTTGCCGCAAGGATCAGTGCACCGATGAAGTATATTGTGACATAGCTGCCAACGTCCATAATCTTGAGGGCGACTTCACGAACAGCAAGCGCTGTTTGAAGAACGCGCTGTGCAATGCGTCCTGCGAATTCGTCATGGAAAAACCCAACGGATTGACGAAGAAGATAGCGATAGGCCATCCAGCGTACACGCTGTGGAAAGTTCCCCATCAAGGTTTGGTGAAGGGTCAGTGAAGTCAGTGCGTTCAGTATCGGCATCCCGATCACCAACGCGAGCCCCATAAGTATGATGCTTTTGCCGTGCTCCGACCAAAAGATATCGCGCGGTGTATCGGCGACATTATTTACCAAGCCGCCGACCCAGCCGACGAGAAACACTTCAAAGAGTGCAATGGTGCCTGCGCCGATCCCGACAAGGATCAGCCACAAGATAACGCCGCTCGAATAATGGCGCATGAAGCCCCAAAACGTGGTCGGCGGCATTTGGGGCGTGTCTTGCGGATAGGCGCTAACGCGTTTTTCAAACCAAGAAAACATGTGAACTCAGATTGCTCTAAAAAATCAGACCCAAGTGCTCCCCTAACTGCGACAAAGTGTCAAGAGTTGACGGGGGTGCCCTTGGGTCATCTTTGGTCAGAAGCTCGGCTGAATCTTCCGCTTCCTAATTAGTCTGACCTTGGTATTACCAAAGATCAGCGCCAAGAAGTCTACGGCCAAGCGGGTTAAGGTAGGCGCGGCCATAGTGCTTTTTCTCCCACCCGCGCGGATCACCAGGGAAGTCGGGGCGGGCGGGCGGCTCGATGTCGTTCCACAAACGAATGCGCTCCAGACGTTCGGCTTCGTTGTCCTGTTCTGCGGGGAACATCGAAATATACTGGGCCATGCGGACGCGACTATCCGAGTGGTTCGGGCGAACGCCATGAGCAAGAAGCGAGTTGAAGATCATGAGATCGCCTGGCTCCAGATCGACATTCTCGCGGCTGAGGCCCGTCATATCTGGGCAAATCGGATCACGATCGTCTGGCTGCGTCTTGACCCATTCCTCGTAGTTCTGGAACAGGTAAGGCACCGCTTGGAAGCCTCCTGTTTCAATGTCTTGTTTACGGATCGAAAGAACGCCTTGGACCCCAATCGGGAAAGGGCGTGCGTTCATGTCCACATCGAAATGGATAAAGCCGTCTGGATTGCCTTTGACCTTTTTGGGCGGGTTAATGTTGGCACGGTCAATCGCGACCCAGAGATCTTCTCGATCCCAGATATCAACAAACGCGTTATAGACCCTCTCGGTCATGCGATTGTCCCACATATACTGGTGGTGATAAATTTCGGTCATGCCGACATTGTTCAACTCTGGACGGACGTGCGGACGGCGCTGGGGCTCATACCAAGTTTCGGGGTTCTTCGGGTCCTTTTCGTCAAACTCCCAAAGCACATCCTCAAGGCGCTTTGCTGCTTCTTTGGAGATCGCTTCGCGCACAATGACATAGCCTTTGGTGATCCAGTGCTGCCAATCCTCTTCGGAGAGCACGCGGAGCGGCATTGTCTTTTTGATTTCCTTGAGTTGGGTTGTCACCTTGGACGAGACCGGATGGCTAATGTCAGCCCCTGTAATCGCTTTTTGCATGGCAGTTCCTCCCTTTTGCCTTGCCTCACGATAGCGAATTGAATGCCTTGATGTTGTATTGCTTTGTCAAAAACTAATACTAATCTGGCGAAATTTAGGTCATATATGCGCGATGAGACCCTTTCTTGAGAAACTACCTTGGACCGAGGACTCCTCTCTTGCGCTCTTAAATAGGCAGCTTGAGGGGGAAATCCCGTTCCAATGGCACCACCATCCCGAATGGGAATTGACGCTGACGCTGAACTCAAAAGGTCAGCGTTTTATCGGCGATCATATTGGGGATTATAGTGACGGGGACTTGGTGCTTGTCGGCCCGAATTTGCCTCATACATGGATGAGCCGTACTCGGATTTCCAAAGGCCCCCACCGAGCGTTGGTCATTTGGTTTTCTCAGGAGTGGCTCGATCGGTTTCAAGGGCTACCAGAATGGGACGGGCTTAAGCGCCTTTCCATTCGAGGAGCGAGAGGCCTTGCTTTTGATCAAAGTGTATCGCTCAACGTGCGCCCGCTTATCGAGAAGTTCTTTCATGGCGCTCCTCAAGAGCGGTTCCTTATCCTGCTTAATATCCTTGCTCAGCTGGAGGCAGGCGTGGCCACGCCTCTTGCCAGTACTTCAGTCGAGAGAACTGCCCATGGGATCAATCGAGATCGGATTGAGCGTGTCTTAACGTATCTTCACACACACTTTGAACAGCGCATAGAGATGGAGCATCTTGCCAAAATCGCGGCGCTCTCCGTTTCTGGCTTGCATCGGCTTTTCGTAAAGCAGACGGGTCAGACTGTGACCGATTATTTGATGAAACTTCGCATTGGTGCCGCTGCCGCGCGGCTCGTGGCGACGGAACTTCCGATTGCTCATATCGCAGGGGATGTTGGATATGGTTCTTTGGCGAATTTTAATCGCCAATTCCGCGCGCTTAAAGGCGCGACGCCAAGCGCCTATAGAAAGGCACTTCGCGGCCAAGAGTAGGGCGGGTTTGGATGCCCCGCCCGATTTTTGTCAGCAGCTCAAGCAGCCCAGTTCCTTGGTCGGCGCAACTGGGACATAACCTTCGCTCGCCACCCGAAGCATGCCGCCTTTAACGTCGATGATTTCAAAATCAACTTGCGACGCAATTTGGCGCGAAGCTTGTGATGTTCGGTTGCCAGACCGACAGACAAGGGCAAGTTTTTGGCCCTGACCAACCAGCGGTTTCACCTTTGCGAGAAAGTCCTCAGCACCAGCGTAAGTGATCAGATGCGCACCTGAGATGACGCCGGTTTGCTTCCATTCTTCTTCGCGGCGTATATCGACAAGAACGATGTCCTTTGCCAATGCAAGTTCGTTTCCCGTCAGAGGCAAAGTCGAGATATTTGGGGCGCCGAAAAGCTGTGGGAGCGAGAGGCCAGCCGCTGCTGCGACCAAACCCGCTGCCCCAAGCACAAGTAGGTTCCTGCGTTTCATCCTTTACGCCTGAAGCTTCTTCCAAGCATTCAGGCCACCAGCTATAAATTTGGCGTTTGCATATCCCATATCTTTGAGGCTGGCCGCCGAAAGAGCGCCACGATTGTTGGCGTTGCAATAGCAGATAATCGTGGTGTCCAGATCGGCAACGACGCCTTCGACGTTCATTTCAAGCTTGCCGCGGCTGAGGTTGATCGAACCGGGGATATGGCCATTTGCGTGCTCGTCTGGATCACGGATGTCGAGAGCGACTGCGCCGGACTCCATAAGAGCGGCAACGTCAGAAGGAGCGACTTCTTCAACGCGCGCGCGGGCTGCATCGGCCATCGCTTGAAATTTAGAGGTGTAGTCCATTCGTAGAATCTCCAAAGTGTTTGGAAACTTATACATATTAAAAACAAAATGTGTAAATGTTTCTTGCGCGCATTTTGAAAATACTTTGGTGAAGCAAGCATAATCCCAATGCGATCAATTGCTTCAACAGCATGCTGCGCTCTCGAATAGTGGAGCCGCGGTCCAAAAGAAGGTCCTATTTGTCCTAAACTTATCTGAATTCAGGTCGTTTCCAAACGAGCGCCAGATGTTTGGTAGTAAAGTAAAGAGGATGGCCAATTGCTCCTAAATAAACGTATCTCGCTCCGGCTCCCCATATTTGTCTTTACGCTGACAGTCCTGAGCGCGTTCGCTACCGTCATGTTGACCTATGGGACGCTGACGAGTTGGCTCGAACGCTCGACTGCCCGGAGACTTGCCGCAGTAGCCGAAGTACTGACAGAAGAGTTGCAAGATGTTGAAATGAGCTTGATCGAAAGTATCGGCTCAATGGGGGCGGCTTCCTACACTGTCGCCGAATTCTCCGAGATGGGAGCAATTCTTGGTGCGTTTATTTTCCGGCATGAAGAGTTCAGAGATGCAGGCCTCATGGATGCCTCGGGTCAACTACTTGTCGTCGCAGAAGATGGTCGCGATTTTAACACGGGCACCCTTTTTGAACTTCGCTCCAAGAGTGGCGAAATCCGTTTTACTGGCTTTGATGCAGAGCGTTTGGTGCTGGGCGTCGAGATAGAAAAGGGTCTCTTTGTCGTAGCAAGCCTTGATGCTGGATCTATGATGGAGAGTGCCAAAGTTATCCAGACTCTGGCGAACGAATTTTCCGTCACCTTCGGCGGTCGTCGGGAATTGGAGTATTCTAATAAGATTTCTTTCGAACAAGGAACCGAAGTGGTCTCTTCGCTTGATGACGAAGGAATGATTACCATCAATAGCGGCCATAGCATTGGCAAGACGTTTGAGCTTAACCAAGAGCTTTCCTTTGCTGGGCAGCCGTTTGAGTTGAGCATTCAAGTCCCGTATGACTCTTTGATGGGAGCTCGATCAGAGTTCGTCAAAGTCATGACCGCGATCGTTCAAGCGAGCTCTTTGGCGTTTGTTCTATTCATGACGCTTTACGTTCGAAGTGCGCTTGGTCCGATGAAAGGACTTGAGCGAACGCTTCGTAAGATCGTTGCAGATAAGGACCTATCGCGCCGCGTACTTGTTGAGACGAACGACGAAATTGGTGAATCCGCTCGTGCCGTAAACGAACTGCTTGAGGTGTTCGAAAGCTTTGTTGCGGATTCGGCTTATGGCGCCTCGAATATGGCGCAACTTTCTCGTTCATTGGCGGGCGCAGCAAATAACCTCGCAGCCGAAGCTGAAACTCGCGCTGCCAATGTCGAGGAGCTGTCCTCGATGCTTCATGAGACGAGCGGGCAAGCGACGATGGTCGTCGAAGCCGCCCAAGCGGCTGCGGGTTCCGTCAGCGTGGCGCAGGCTCTCGCCGACGAAGGCAACTTGCAAGTGGATGCCATGGTCGCCACGATGTCTGAAATCTCTAGCTCTGCCGAAGACATTGCCACTGTGATGAAGGCGATTAACGACATCGCGTTCCAGACCAATATTCTCGCCCTTAACGCCTCTGTCGAGGCGGCGCGTGCTGGTATTCACGGTAAAGGTTTTGCTGTTGTGGCCAACGAAGTGCGGGCGCTCGCAAAGCGGTCTACAGAGGCGGTACGCCAAACCGAAGAACTCATTCAGAAATCTCTCGATAGCGTACAGCGCGGCGCGACGGCGACGGAAAGCACGCGCGAGGCCTTTGGTCAAATTGCGGCCCAAGTTGCGCGCGCTGATACCGATATTCGCCAGATCGTAAAAGCGATCACCGAACAAAAGCAGAGTGTCGATGTTGCAAGCAGCACTTCGGGCTCTATCAGCAAAGGCGCTGCGGCGGATACAGAGCAGACAGAGCAGGTTAAAGAAGCCTCGGTCAGCCTCCTTCAGCGCAGCATGGACGTTAAAGAACGCGTCGATACCTTTAAACATTCGGACCGACATGAGGAGGCCGCGTAATGACGCTCTTTGGGTTCATCAATTTATCGCTCGATCCTTCGGAACTTACGGGTGTTCTCGAAGGAGAGTATAGCATTCCGATGGTGGTGCTCTCGATCTTGCTTTCGATTATGGCGTCGTATGTGACGCTTGAGATTTCGCGCAAGATTTCCGTAACCGAGGATATCATAAACAAGTCCGTCTGGCTCTGGTCTGGTGCAGCGGTCTTGGGCGCTGGTGTTTGGGCGATGCACTTTATTGGGATGATGGCTTTCGTCTTGCCCATCCCCGTGGCTTACGACATCCCGATCACGCTTGTTTCAATCATTCCCGTCATTCTTGCGTGTTATCTCGCGCTTTGGATCACCTCGCGTCAGACAATTAACCTATTGAGCATTATCTTTGGGGGCCTTTTCTTTGGCGCTGGAATTGGCGCTATGCATTACATCGGAATGTTTGCGATGGAGTCCTCGGCAACGATGCATTTCCGCGTGGACATGCTATTGGCATCGGTCGTCGGTGCAGTGGTATTGGCAGCGCTTTCGATCTCGACGCGATTTGTGCTCGCAAACAAGTTTGGTCGCGACAATCCTGTCCTAGCCTCGTTGATTGGATCCTTTGTCATGGGGGCGGCAATCGCAACCATGCACTATGTCGCGATGCGCGCCAGTATCTTTTGCGAAGGGGATGGTGCGACGGCCTTTATAGGTGGTGGTCACGTAGAGATGCTCTCAGCTGGAACTTCGCTGATCTCCATACTTTTAGGACTTGCCGTGGTTCTTGCGTCTGAGCTTAGCCCTCGGCGCGCAAGCGCAGACCACTAGCTTCCATACACCTCCGATCAAAAAGCCGGTTCGAGCTCTCTCGATCCGGCTTTTTTCATTTGAATTCGGGCTAAGTCTGGATCGTGCAATCCACTGCGCTAGCTCTGGTTCATGATCAAATCGTGTGACCACATTATTTTAGTTCTTGGGGATCAGCTGAGTGTTGACGGGGCCGCCTTGCGGTCGGTCGGTGTGGGGGACGCCGTTGTTGTGATGGCCGAGGTGCGGGACGAAGCGACCTATGTTCCGCATCACAAGAAAAAGCTCGCCTTCATCTTTGCTGCGATGAGGCATTTTGCGGACCGCTTAAGCACTGAAGGCTGGGACGTTCGATATACAGCCTACGATGATCCCGAAAACAAGGGTTCTATCCAAGGAGAGTTGGAACGCCGAATGGCCGAGACAGGCGCTTCGCATGTAACGATGATTGAGCCTGGTGAATATCGTTTAAGACGATCTCTCAAAGATTGGGCGAGCGCAAACAAAGTCGATCTTGCAATGCTGGACGATGACCGTTTCGTTGCCTCAAGGCATGAATTCGAACGTTGGGTCAGCGATCGCAAACAACTACGCATGGAGTATTTTTATCGCGAAATGCGGCGCAAAACCGGTCTGTTGATGCAAGGGGCCGAGCCAGAAGGAGGGCAGTGGAATTTCGACGCCGAGAACCGCAAGCCCGCACGCGACGATTTGTTCATGCCGCGGCCCGTGCAGTTCGAACCTGATAGCATCACGAAACAAGTGCTCAAACTGATCGAGAGTGAGTTCCCAGATAACTTTGGTCACCTTGAGCCTTTTGGGTTCGCTGTCACACCTGACCAAGCTGAGGCGGCCATGGAGGCCTTTGTTCGAGACGCCCTACCTAACTTTGGAGATTATCAGGACGCGATGCTTGAGGGTGAGCCATTCCTTTATCATTCGCTGCTTGCGCTCTATCTGAACGTCGGACTCTTGGACCCTTTGCGCCTTTGTCGGCGGGTCGAGCGCGCATTTTACGAGGGTAAAGCGCCGCTAAATGCAGTCGAAGGATATATCCGCCAGATCATAGGTTGGCGTGAATATGTCCGAGGGATTTATTGGCTCAAGATGCCCAAATACACAGATGAAAATTATCTTGAAGCATCCCGACCTTTGCCTTGGTTCTATTGGTCGGCCGAAACAGAAATGGCGTGCCTTGCTGCGGCGATTGGACAGACGCGAGCTGAAGCTTACGCCCACCATATTCAGCGTCTCATGGTAACGGGCAACTTTGCGATGCTCGCGGGCATTAATCCCAAAGAGGTCCACGAGTGGTACCTCGCGGTCTATGTTGACGCGTTTGAATGGGTTGAAGCACCAAATACAATCGGCATGAGCCAATTTGCGGATGGGGGACTTTTGGGGTCCAAGCCATATGCCTCTAGCGGGAATTATATCAATAAGATGTCCGATTACTGCAAAGGGTGTTCCTTTGACGTGAATAAAAAGCATGGGAAAGGTTGCTGTCCGTTCAATCCGCTTTACTGGGATTTTCTTGTGCGAAACCGTGAAAAGCTTGGCCGCAATCCAAGACTTCAGCCCGTCTATCGGACGTGGGATAAAATGGCTCCTGAAACGCAAGTTGCCTATCGCCAGAGTGCCGCAGCATTTCTTGAAACTCTTTCCTAGGCGTTAACCCTTTGAAAACCCTTTTTGAAGGGTTCATTAACCACAACATGGTCAGCTGCTTCTCATCTTGAATGGGAGGCTCCTATGTTTGACACGTCCAACCTTGATTGCGGATTACCGCTCGTTGCTGTTCTGATGACGTTGCATCGCGGCGACAGCATTGCCTACCTTGAAACAGCTCTCAAATCCGTCGAAGCCCAAGAAGGAACGAGCGGTATTCATATATACCTCGCCTGCGATGGGGCCCTTACGCCCGAGCAAGAAATCTGGTTGGAGCTGAACAAAGGCCGCTTTTTCAAAGTGCGTCATAACCCCGAGTGCATCGGTCTAGCGCGTTCGCTCAATCGTATGATCGACATCTTGGGCGAGGAAGAATTTGTTTTCCGCATGGACGCGGATGATATTTCACATCCGAGACGCTTTGCGACGCAGATTGACTTTCTGCGGACCTATCCTGACGTGGCGCTCGTAGGCTGCCAAGTCCAAGATATCGACGAGCAGGGGCAAGTTTCGGGCTCGCGCAATTATCCTCTGAGCCCTCAGGATGCGCGAAAGTCACTCACACGGCTTATCCCGCTTCTGCACCCGACCTTTTGTTTACGACGCCAAGTCTTTCGTGACCCGAGGGTTCGCTATCCAAACGCGCATTTGACGGAAGACCTCGCCTTTCTCGTCCGACTTTCGCAGCTGGGTATCGGCATTGCGAATGTACCCCAGACCCTTTTTAGTTGGAGGGTCGGCGCAGGGTTTTTCAAACGTCGAACCTCGCTGCGTCGAGGGCTGGCGGAGTGCAAGTGGTACGCACGCGCTGTTTTTCACCAAAAAGGTTTGTTTTCCCTTTCCTATATTTACCCGCTGTTAAGGTTAATCATGCGAGTCCTTCCCAGCGGCATCATGCGCCGTCTCTATCAAAGCGACCTAAGGTCAATTGTCGCCCAGAGTACCGTAACAACTGGTAAGGTCGATGTTCAGTCTTACAGCGTCAACACGTCTGATCTCGGTTCTCTTCATTCTCGCGCTTCCATTTTGCGCTTGGCGAAAATTGGGGCTGCTCGGTAATTTTGATGCTAACCTCGCGCTTTATGTCGTGCCCCTGCTGGTCTTGCTGATCATCTGGCAGGGCGGGGCACGCATGTTTTTACTGCGTGGTCAGGGCGCAGACGTACTGCGCATCACTGCACTTTTCTTGTTCGCTTGTGTGATCCTAACACTCTGGAATGGCGCCAATTTTTCCTCAATTGGCGTCAGTGGTTACGGACTTGAGCCATTTGGAAAATCACTGCGCACTGCACTGGTGCCATTAGTTCTGATTTTACTTCTACTTACGGGTATGTCGGTGGCATTTATTCTGGGGAGAGACCTGCTTCAAAAGGCAATTGTCGCGGCGTTCTTGGTGACCTGCCTATACTCGACGATCCAGTTCGCAGCGCTATTCGGTCATTCTGAGTTTCATGATCTCCTTTGGCCATTTTTCGAGGGAGCACGTGACCACCAAGGTCTTGCTGCGATTGCGCGGCTTGGACGCCTGAGCGGTCCTACTATGGAGCCTGCAGAGCTTGCCAAGCTGGTCCTGCTACTTTTCATCCCATGGCTTATTTACCCTGCAACGGGTGCATTTTCCGCGTGGCTCTTGATCGGTGCGCTGGGCTTGGTGCTCGCCACCAGTTCGCTCATTGGCGTTTTGCTCACGCTCATTGTCGTCCTTTATCTCTGGTTAAAGGAACATCCGAGCCGCAAATGGCGGTTGATTGTTCTGGCCGTACTCGCAGGAATTGGTTTTCTGCTCTTGAGAGAGGATTTGGCTCCATCACTCTTCGAAAGGATGGCGCAGCTTTCGGATGACCCTTCGGCTCTTATTCGCAAGACCTATAATAAGGCCGCGCTCTCAATCATCTTTGAGCACCCGTGGATTGGGGTAGGATGGTCTAACGAAGTATTTTTCTTTCCCCAACGCGTTGTCTCATTGGCTTACCTTTGGGAAGTGAGCCAAGACCTGAACACGGGCAATGCACTTACCGCCAAGAGCCTTATTCTTAGGCTTGGTATGTATGGCGGAGCGTTCCTGACCATCGTGACCCTCGCATCCATCGCTTGGGTGTTGAGCCGAGGCAACTCGATTGACCAAAAACGCGCGCGCCTTTGTTTCGGTATCCTACTGGTGGCGGGCTCGATTGACGGAGGGATGCTTACCTCGTTCTATTTGTGGGTCGGTCCAGCGCTGACATTGGGAATGCTCGCCTTCGCGCGATACGCAGAGGGCGACACGGCATGCTAAGAGACGGCCTATTAGCTCTCTCACTTCGTATGTGCGCGGCACTACTGTCCCTCGTCACACTCGCAGTTTTTGGGCGTATGCTGAGCTCTTTGGATTTCGGCTATTTCGGCACAGTGATCGCAATGTTGTCGCTTCTTGCGCCAATATGCGGATTGGGCTGGCCACTCACGCTCTTGCGTTATTTCGCCCAAGGCGAAGTGTCACAGCAACTTGTTCATATATCATTGATCCAAATACTTTTCGTCAGTGTCGGTGTTGCCCTAGCCGGTGCGTTCCTCTTTGAAAAAAGCGTGTTTGTACTTGGGTTAGCCATACTGCCTGCCTATGTTTCATTTGACCTGATCGGGGCAATACTAAGAGCACGTGGGGCGTTGTTTTCCGCGCTGGTGCCGCGAGATATCCTGTGGCGCGCTATTCTCTTGCTTGGCGTTGTCTTCGCGGCAAACTTCCCAGCGGGTGAGCAGACAACGTCCCTCTTGTCGGTGGGGTTGCCTGCAATCGTTCTATTCGCAGTCGTTCAGTTCGTGGTCTTGTCTCAATCGCTAAAGCCTTCGCCTATGCCAAAGAATGTTGGGGTCGTGCGCAATCGGATTTGGGCTAGCAACGTGACCGGAACCCTTTTCGCGAACCTCGATACGCTTGCGATTGGAGCCTTTTGCGGGATTGAGGTTGCAGGCGGATATTTCGCGGCTTCACGGCTTAGCTCGATCATCGTGTTTGTGCACAATGCGGTCGGCCTCTTTGTCGGACCGCATCTTGCTCAACATAGCGTAGGGGGTAACTTCCGCGAGCTTCGTTCTTATTTGCGTTTTGCAGCCACGATGGCGGGCGTTCCTGCAATCGGGGCTTTTTTGATTTTCGCATCAAGTGGGCGTTTCTTGCTGGGCGCGATTTCTCCTGATGCAGAGGAAATGTTCGTTGTTTTGCTTCTCCTGTCGATGGGACAAGTCGTCAATGGTTTAACCGGTGCGTCGGGCCTATTCCTAGCGATGTCTGGCCAAGAGGGTCTTGTTGCCCGCGTCTCAATCCAAAGCCTCGTTCTCGGAGCAATAACAATTGTCTTAGGAGCGAAACTCTACGGCCCCTTGGGTGCCGCGAGCGCCACGCTCTGTGTTCAGTCCTTGAGTGAAATTCGTCTTTGGCTCGCCTCGCGTGGCACAATTTCCGAAACGTTCCACAGAGGGATGGCAAGATGAGACCTTTCGAACAAATACTCGCAGCATTTGGTGCCAATCCATATCGAAGCTTGCCGGGGCCTTTTGGCTTTTTCGTCAAATGCCTTCAATTTACGATTGCAAGTTTGGAACTGGCTGCCGTGCTCTGGGTGCCTTTTTATGCGCAACGCTTCGCGAATTTGCGAAAGCCAGAATTGCTAATCATTGGTGCACAAAAGGCTGGCACAACTTGGGTCGACCGAGAACTAAGGGCGCAAGGTTTGTTTACCTTGCCCATCGAAAAGGAAACCCACCACTTTGATCGTGGTCGCTCATGGACAATTGGCGGCTATCTCAAAAAGTTTGGGCAGAGCGCTGGCCCGCTCGTTGAAATAGCGCCTGACTATGGCCCGTTACCGCTTTGGCGGATCAAGGCGATTGGACGTTTATGTCCCAAACTAAGGGTGGTCTTTATCGCAAAGAACCCCGCAACGCGTTTATGGTCGGGTCTCAAGATGGAAACGGGGTACGACCGCGGTTTGGGGCAGCGTTCGACAGCATTTGAACAGCTAAATTACATCGGGCTCCCACGAACGCGGCGATATCAAGACTATGTCGGCCAGATCATGCGGTGGCGGTCGGTTCTGGGTTCTGAGAATGTGAAAATCTACCCATTTGATGAACTCCGGTCTGACCCCCAACGCTGCATTCAGTCAATTGGTGATCTCGTGGGCGTAGGTAGCGCAGGCAAAATTGTAAATGTCAGCCGCGCGTTTAAAGGCCCGAGTATGGCGCTTGGTCATAACTTGGCTGAGTGCCTAAATCGTGAGGCACACGCTTGCATCGACAACTGCGAGGCGTTTGGGCAGGATTTTCGGGCAATGATAAAGGAGTGGAGGCGACAACCGCTTGAACCTTCACCAAGTACCGAGCGACATTTGCTCTATATATCTGGGTTCAACCCGAATTCGCGAGCAACCTCTTCAGGTCAGAAACTTGCGTTCAAGAAAATTTCTGAGTTGGCGCAAAGCTATGCTTCGGTCCATGTGATCGCCTTTCGAAATCGGCTTGATCAACTCGATCCCGCAGAGACGAATTGGCCGGAAAATGTTTCGGCTGAGATACTCGATATTTCGATGTACGATCGCGTATTTGGGGGACTCCTCTATCCCTTGAAACCAGCTTTTGCGTCGGCACGGATTTGGCGCGGCCGAAAGGCAATCAAAGCGCATATGTCGGCGGTGCATTATACCGATTTCTATGCAGATTTTTCGCAAGGTGTCAGCGCGATCCCGCACAAATTTTGGCCGCTTTTTACGTTTCGTCAGCATGATGTCGTCTCGAAGCTGTATTTTCGGCGGGCACGTCGATTTGGGCTAAAGTCTGCGATTTTTTATCTAGAGGCGCGGCGCGTCCAAAGATGGGAGACAGGCGCGTGGAATGGTGTCTGCCGCATCGAAACTCTGAGCGATTCCGACAGCTCTTTGATTGCAAGTGAAACAGAAACTCCTGTTTCGGCCATCCCTGTGCGAGGTACGATTGAGGGCGGCGACCTGCGCGCGCCGATGAGTGGGCGGATCGTGTTTTGGGGGAATATGGCACGTATCGAGAATGAAGACGCAGCACTGCATTTCATTCATAACCTTTTCCCAAAGATAAAACGTGACTGCCCCAATGCCTACCTTTGGATTGTTGGTGCACATCCAAGTGGACGATTGAAAGGTCTTGCGAGCCGCGACATTACCATCACTGGTTTTGTTGAGGACCCTGCCAAGATCCTGCAAACCGCTGATCTGGCGGTTGCGCCACTTCGAATTGGCTCTGGCGTGAAAATCAAAGTGTTCGAGACGATAGATTTGGGCATCCCTACGGTGGTCTCACGCGTCGGAGGTGAAGGCATTCCCGATCATCCTTTGTTGTTCCGCGCTAAAGATGATCGAGAATTTACTCAGCAGGTCACAGGGCTGTTGCATCAGAGCGTGCCGGCTGGGTACATGGCCAGTTTTGATGCCCAAAGTGGGAATGCTGGGCTCCAACCTGCCGTGACCGAGACACTTGCCTGATCGATGTAGTTTCCTTCCTTGGTAGTCGTTCGGATGTCAAAAAGACCGTTCGGTGCCGCCCAATTTACGATGTCGGAAGCTCTGGTTTCGGCTCCGCCTAAGCTCCGAATGTAGCTAGAATGCTCCGTTCCAATCGTGATTTGCGCTCCAAACACGACGACATCTTCGCCGGAGACCGAGGACGCAGGGCCAATCCCGAGGTTCAATTCCCTGCCAAAGTTGGGTTTGAAAACAAACGAAACTTCGAGAATTCCCCCTTTAGCAATTGAAGAGATATCATTGATGTTGCCTGCAGCTTCGGCTTGCACCGCGAAGCTGAGGCTCGTGATTTGGAGGCGGGACTCGGTCGCCCCAACGTTATCGCGTAGGATGATGACCGCTTGCTCTGATGAGCCAAGCTGCAACCAACACGTAACCCGGTAAGGCACACCATTTGAGAGCTGCGGTCTCTCTGCGTGCAGCAGGCGGTGCCAGGTTGCACCATTGCTTGCGACACGGCATCCCGCGAATTGCCCTAAGGCGTTCAATGCTAAGTTAGAGACAGTAGCCCCCGATGGTATCCACCCAGACCCCGTCACTGCTTCACTGTAGCTCAGGATATTAGTGGAGCTGTCCTCTAGAATGACATTGATGGATGCATTGCTGCGGTCATATCGAAGCATGTTTCGACCGATCGTCGTAAAGCTCCCATCGGCTTCGATACCCACTGCGGCGGTGTCGCGACTGTGTAAAAAGCCTTGTGGAAACTCACCCGAGGAAAAATCCCAGACCGCCACAGGTTCGACCGAACCAATGGCATGTTTGGAACCTACTGGCTGATGGCGCATCGCGCCATTGAGGAGTGCAATTCGCATTACCAGCCCGCCATAATTCCAGTTGCGGTGGTCCCGCTTGAATGAATTCGGCTAACCTCTATTGGGTGCCAACCGGCTTGCATCAACGGCGTGGTCAGGGTCTCGCCGCCTGAAGTCGTGATGGTCAACGCGCCCGCGACCGAAAGGTAAATCCACTGCGTTACAAAAGGCAGATCGGTCATGTCATCCGGCGTGACGTTGATGAGGTGAGACGGTCCCCCAGCGCGACTACGATTCTGGGTGCGAAAGTGATCCTTGGCAGTCATGTTATTCTCCTGTTGAGCTGGCCTTGGAGAATAACCTTGGCGCTTTAATGAGGTCTTCGCAGAGGGTGCGCAGGTTTAGGTTTCGATTAACCTAGCCTTTGCAATTGACGAGGCCACTTGTCGCTGTTCTAAGAAATCGCATTGATTTCTTGAGGTTTTCGGAATGGCTCCTTCCTTTGGTACAAGCGGTCTGCGCGGTTTGGTGACCGAGCTGACGCCTGATTTGGTTTCTAAATATACGCTCGCGTTTCTTGAGGCCTGCCCCAATGGCGGTGCACTTTATGTTGGTCGTGATCTAAGACCGTCGTCACCGCGCATCGCAGACAACGTTATTCAGGCGGCTCTATCGGTTGGGCTTCGTGTTGTGGATTGCGGCGCTGTTTCGACACCTGCTCTTGCTTTGGCGTCGCTGGGGGCCAAGGCCTCGGCGATCATGGTGACTGGAAGTCATATTCCGGCTGACCGAAATGGGCTGAAATTCTATGTCCCTACAGGTGAGATTTCCAAAGCAGATGAGAAAGCCATCGTTGCCGCTGCGAATGTGGGTGCAACGTTGCCACTTTCGCAAGGTACGCTGGAGCATCTTCCCGAAGCTTCAATGAACTATGTCGCTCGATACGCAAAAGCTTTTGGGGCAAATGCGCTCAATGGGTTGCGGATTGGTGTTTATCGCCATTCTTCAGTCGCGCGCGATGAGATGGAGGCCGCGTTGAGTGCGCTTGGGGCTGATGTTGTATCGCTCGCCCACTCAGACGAGTTTATTCCTGTTGATACTGAGGCAGTGGACCCTGAAACGCGTGCCATGCTGGCCCACTGGTGCAAAGAGCATCAGCTTGCCAGTGTGGTTTCAACGGACGGAGACGCGGACCGCCCTATGGTGACAGATGCGTTTGGCACCGTGGTTCCTGGCGATATTCTGGGCGTGCTGACGGCTTTGCATCTTGGTGCCAAGGAAATCTGCACACCTGTGTCCTCTAATGACATGGTCAATCTCGTCGGAGATTTTGAAGCCGTGCATATGACACGCATTGGATCACCATTTGTCATCGCCGCGATGGAAGAAGTGCTTGCGCGGAATGTGTCGGCAATGGTTGTTGGTTTCGAGGCGAATGGCGGTTTCCTTTTGGGATATCAGGCCGGAGCTCTTGCGCCGCTTATGACGCGGGATTCACTTTTGCCAATAATTGCGCCCTTGGTAGCGGCGCATTCCAAGGGGCAGACGATCCGCGATTTGATCGGTGCGCTACCACCCGTTTTTACCGCTGCTGATCGGGTGCAAGAAATTGATCGCGAAAAGGCGGGAGAGTTGCTCGCGGGTCTCATCGGTAACGAAGGAAAGCGCGACGCATACTTTGCTTTGACGGGTAAGGTGGCGGAGGTTGATCTGACCGACGGGCTTCGAGTGAAAACGACCTCCGGTGAAGTTGTGCATCTCCGTCCGTCAGGCAACGCCCCTGAATTTCGGGTGTATGCGCAGGCAGCGAACAGCGAGCGGGCGTTGGAAATCGTGTCCATCTATATGACGAAACTATCGCAGGCTCTAAAGTAGGTCTGAAAGATCATGAGCGCCCAAGCTGATCGGGCGCTCATTGCCTTTAGGCGTGTCAGATCACGGCCTTGATTGCATAGGCGATAATCCCAAGCGTTGCGACGCTCGCAATCCAAAGGCCTATGAACCAAAGCCATTTCGAAAGCAGGGACCGTTGCATTAGTGATAGCCCTCGTTCGGATCCATTTTGCCTCTGAAAACCCAGTAGGAATAGGCCGTGTAGGCAAGGATAATCGGAAGAAGGATCACAGCGCCGACGAGTGCGAAGGCTAAGCTGCTATCCGGAGCTGCGGCTTCCCAGATGGTTAGAGAGGGCGGAACCATCATCGGGTAGAAACTGATACCGATGCCGATAAAGCTTACGACAAAAAAGCCAAGCGCACTCAGGAAGGGTGAGAGTGAACGACGGTCATTGAGACCACGGAAAAACGTCCAAACGAGGCCAAACATGATGACGGGCACGATCATCGTCCAGAGGCTTCCGGGAAGATTGAACCACCGCTCAAAATAAATCGGATCTTGGAACGGCGTGAAAAGGCTCACGATGCCAATAAGTACCAAAGTTGTAATGCCAAGAACGAAAGCATAGCGGCGCATCTGAATTTCGAGTGAGCCATCCGTCTTGAGCACGATCCAAGTCGCCCCGAGCAGCGCATAACCAACGACAACCGCAATGCCGGTGAGTACGGAGAATGGTGTCAGCCAGTCAAACCAACCACCTGCATACGCGCGGTCAACGACTTCGATACCTTGAACCAGTGCCCCTAGCGCGATGCCTTGACTGAAGGCGGCGACAAGTGATCCTCCGAAAAAGGCAAAGTCCCAGACGCCCTTCCATCGCTTTGTGCGCCAGCGATACTCAAAAGATACCCCGCGGAAAACGAGAGCCAAAAGCATCACTATGATCGGGATGTAGAGGGCAGGCAGTACGATTGCATATGCAAGCGGGAACACAGCAAAAAGACCACCGCCGCCAAGCACTAGCCACGTTTCGTTGCCATCCCAGACAGGAGCGACCGAGTTCATCATAAGGTCACGATCGCGATCCGATTTGGCGAAAGGAAAGAGAATGCCAAGCCCGAGATCAAATCCATCGAGCACAACATAGGTGAGCACAGCAAAAGCAATTAGGCCGGCCCAGATAAAAGCGAGTTCAGAATACATCAGTTTCTTCCTTATTGGGCCGAGTTCGAGGGCGATTCTTGGAGTTGCCGCGCCGCGCCAGAGACGGCGCGAATTGGGCCGTCTTTCAGCGCCAATTTGGAACTTGAGGCACGCATATTCATCATCCGCAGGATGTAGAACGTGCCAGCACCGAACACGAAGAAATAGACAACGATAAAGGCAAGAAGTGATGTCGCGACAGCGGGCGCATCTACGGGAGCGAGGCTATCAGACGTACGCAACAGACCGTAGACGGTGTAGGGTTGACGGCCGACTTCAGTGGTGATCCAACCGGCGAGCACTGCGATGAACCCCGTCGGACCCATAAGAAGCGCAGTTCGATGGAGCCATTTCCAGTCGTACAGTGCGCCGCGCCAACGTGCCCAAAGGCTCCAAGCGCCAAGACCGAGCATAGCAAAGCCAAGGCCGACCATGATGCGGAAACTCCAAAAGAGAATTGCGACGGGTGGCTCTTCATCGTCTGAGATTGTATCGAGCCCTGCCATAGGAGCATCAAGATCGTGCTTTAATATCAGCGAGCTGAGCTTGGGGATTTCAACAGCATACTCAATGGTGCGTTTTTCAGCATTGGGAATGCCAAAGAGGATCAACGGCGCACCATCGGGATGGCTGTCATAGTGACCTTCCATTGCCATAACCTTGGCGGGCTGATGTTCTAGCGTGTTGAGACCGTGCGCATCGCCCGCAAAGATTTGGATCGGCGTTACAATCGCAGCCATCCACATCGCCATTGAGAACATGCGTCGAGCTTCTGCGTTCGTGCGATCTCGAAGGAGGTGAAGCGCACCAACGGCACCCACCACGAGAGAGGTCGTGAGATAGGCTGCAAGGACCATGTGCACGAGGCGATACGGGAACGAGGGGTTAAAGACGATTTCCCACCAGTTCTCAGGGATGAACTGTCCTACTTCGTTGATGCCATAGCCCGCCGGCGTCTGCATCCAGCTATTCACCGACAAAATCCAAGTAGCAGAGGTCAAGGTTCCAATGGCCACCATAAGGGTCGCAAACATGTGGAGCTTTTCACCTACGCGGTCGCGGCCAAAGAGCATGATGCCGAGGAAGCCCGCTTCGAGGAAAAAGGCGGAGAGCACTTCGTAAGCCATCATTGGGCCAACGACGGGCCCAGCCTTATCGGAGAATACGGACCAGTTGGTGCCAAATTGATAGGACATCACAATGCCCGAAACGACGCCCATGCCAAAGGCAACGGCGAAGATCTTTTTCCAATACATAAATAACGTGAGGTATGTCTTGTCCCTGGTCTTCATCCAAAGACCATTTAAGACAGCGAGATAGCTCGCCAAACCAATTGAAAATGCGGGAAAAATTATGTGAAACGAAACGGTGAATGCAAATTGCATTCTCGCAAGCGCTTCGGCGGACAAGCCTTCAGTCATTTGAATTTCCTTTGCAGCGAATGAGCGCCGAACGCGACTTCGGTCTCAAAGAGTAGCGCAAGAAATACATATCAAATTTTAAATGTATATATGGTAAATTGCCCGAGAGTAACTTTGTCGCAGCGAATTAAGTATCCACCTTTGTTTTCAAAGAACTGTCATTTCGTACATTTTGGGAATTTGGTGGAGCCTACCGGGATCGAACCGGTGACCTCTTGCATGCCATGCAAGCGCTCTCCCAGCTGAGCTAAGGCCCCATCAGTATTGGCATTTCTGCCGCGCAAATCTGGATTTTGCGTGCCGCGTCTCTACGCGGTGGCTAGGGCGAGATCAAGAGTAAAAATCTCGCCCGAAACCGATTATTCGTCGTCGTCAGCGGCGACGTCGCCAAGTTCGTCGAACGATACGTTATCGTCGTCGTCGTCCTCGTCGAGCAGATCGTCGTCGAGCTCAACGTCGTCATCTTCATCATCGAGGATCAGATCGTCGTCGTCGTCCGAGACCTTCATCTTCTTGGTCTGAGCGTCTTCAGCGTCCGCAATCATCGTGCGGTTCTTGCTGAGGTCGAGCGTAACGATCTCGCCGGTGTATGGGCTTACGATCGGATCAGCGTTGAGGTCATAGAAACGCTTGCCTGTGGTCGGGCAGATACGCTTTGTTCCCCATTCTTCCTTGGGCATGACAGTCCCTTCAAATCTCTAGAGCACTTGCAGTGAATCGTCGCCAACTGCCATAAGCTGACGCAGGTGTCAAAGCCTTTGGCGATATAACTGGTTTGAAGGGCATATGGGACGGCAGATTGTTGTTGGCAACCCCCCAATCGAGGTAACGGTGCGGCGTTCTACGCGTGCGCGGCGCCTTTCGTTGCGAATCTCGCGGCTCGATGGTCGCGTGACGCTGACCATGCCGAATGGTGTGGCCGAATCCGAAGGGAAGTCATTTGTCGCTTCGCGTGAAGAATGGCTGCGGAGCCATCTCGTCGGACTTGCCGAGGTCATCGTACCAGCGTTGGGTGGCTCCGTTCCATATCAGGGCGGGCACCTTGAAATCCGAACGGGAGTGGTGCGTAGAGTTGTAGAGCGGGACGGTGCCCTCGTCCTTCCAAATGAACCCGAACGGGTTAGCGCACGCGTCCACGCCTTTCTCAAGACCAAGGCCCGAGATCGGCTCGCAGAGGCCTCAGATCGATATGCTTCGGACTTGGGTGTGTCGTATCGTCGATTATCGCTGCGCGACACGCGGTCGCGGTGGGGGTCCTGCACCACCGCAGGAGACCTAATGTACAGTTGGCGCTTGATCATGGCCCCACGCGAGGTTCTCGACTACGTTGCGGCCCATGAGGTCGCACATCTTGTTGAAATGAACCATTCTCAGGCTTTTTGGGATGTTGTAGAGAGCATTTTCCCGTCTCACAGACCTTGTCGAAAATGGCTCAAGCAGCATGGTGAGAGCCTTCACCGCGTACGGTTTGAGAATTGACCTATGCGTGATTTGTGATCACATGGCTTCATGATCTCGCCAACCAAACCAATTGATACTGCCGCCGCCGCACATGAACGCGTTTACCGCGCTTTGCGGACCCAAGTCATGCATGGTGAATTGCGCCCAGGCGAAGCTTTGACGCTTCGCGGGATTGGCAAGCAATTCGATGTTTCTATGACACCCGCCCGCGAGGCGGTGCGCAGACTGGTGGCGGAGGGCGCTTTATTTTTGTCTTCCTCTGGTCGCGTTTCGACGCCGGAGCTCAGTAACGAGCGCATCGAGGAGCTGGCTTCGCTCCGCGCTATGCTCGAGCCTGAACTAGCGAGCCGTGCTCTGCCGCGTGCGCACTTTGCTTTGATTGATCGACTTGAGAATATCAATCACGGGGTAAGCCAGATGGTCGCGCGTCATGACGCCATTGGCTATATCCGTATGAATCTAGAGTTCCACCGCACGCTCTATCTGCGTGCGCAGGCGCCTGCGATTTTGGCTATGACCGAAACTGTTTGGCTCCAGCTTGGCCCGACGATGAGAGAGCTCTACGGTCGTCTAAACCGCAAAGAACCACCGTATCATCACAAGCTCATCCTTGCCGCGCTCAAGGCGGGTGACGAGCCAGGTCTAAGGCTCGCCGTAAGAACAGATGTTACACAGGGTTTGCGGATGCTGAAGGGGTGATGCCTGCTAATTCCTCGGCAACATTCTGAAGTGTTTTTCGGAATTTAGCCGCAGGAATATTCATGCCTCGTGCCAAGTTCATCATAAGCGAATGCTCTGCTGCGTGGATCTCACCATCGGCAACAGCGACGATCAGGGCAGCTTCGAGAAGGCGTTCACGTTCAGCTTCGCTAAGTCCTTCGCCAAATCCAGCGTAGTCCTCGGGATTGAGGTGATCTTCTGTCATTTCGATCATTTGGGCGATCTGTTTGATAGAGAATTGGCGACCCGTTTTTTCAAAGAGAACCGCGCCGATCATCTCGACTTCAGCGGGGTCAATTTCACCATCTGCTTTAGCGATGTGGCACATCGCTGCGAGTGTATTCACTGCCGCAGTCGGGCTACCAGATCGGCGTCGACGGGTCATGAATTCTCGAAGCTCAATCGTGCCTTTAAAGAAGAGCGCCAATACTAGTAAAAATGTTCCGGAAAATCCGCTTGCGATTTCCTTGGTAGAAAGCGCAGCGGTCGTCGGAATGTCTGCTGGGATCAAGCCCGTCTGTTGATAAGCGGCCATGTCCTCTGGGCTAATATGGTAAAAGCCGTCTTCGAAGCATTGGCTATCGGACAGGACATAGGCTGCCTCGTTGCGCCAGAAACCAATGTAACCAAAGTGATATTTTGTTGAGATACGGCAAAGTGACAGGTTTGGATTTCCAGCGGAGGAATACACACCGGTTTCCGACACAAATGTCATTTCTTCGTAATAGCCATAAGGCACACCAGCCTCGGCAGCAGAGGCTGTGAAAAACAATGCGGCAGTGGCAGCAATCGCACCTAAAGATAACGTCTTCATAATTACTCCGGCAGAACAGATGCTTTCTGATGCAGGAGTAATTCGGCAGCTTTGTGACCTATTTCGAACGTTTTCAGGGGGAAACGCGGGAAAAAGTTGGCGACCGAGACCGCAAATGAAAAAGGGCGCCCCAAGAGGACGCCCTTAAGATGCTTTGTTTTCAGCGGATTAGGCGTGGATTGCGCCGTCACCACAAGCAAGAGCTGCTTCACGCATAGCTTCCGAGAAAGTCGGGTGCGCGTGACAGGTACGAGCGAGGTCTTCGGCAGCTGCACCGAATTCCATTGCCACGCAGACCTCGTGGATAAGATCACCAGCCGCCGGACCAATTAGGTGACATCCAAGGATGCGGTCAGTATCTTTGTCGGCAAGGATCTTGACGAAACCGTCGCCCGCAAAGACGGCCTTGGCGCGGCCATTGCCCATGAACGAGAACTTGCCGACCTTATAGGCGCGGCCTTCGGCCTTGAGTTGCTCTTCAGTCTTGCCGACGGTTGCAACTTCGGGGTGGGTGTAGATCACACCTGGGATAACCTCGTAGTTCACGTGGCCCGCCTGACCGGCAAGGATCTCGGCAACGGCCATGCCTTCGTCTTCAGCTTTGTGAGCAAGCATCGGGCCTTCGATGGCGTCGCCGATCGCGTAGATTCCCGCAACGTTGGTCGCATAATGTGCGTTGGTGGCAATCTGGCCACGCTGGGTCATTTCAACGCCGAGTGCATCGAGGCCAAGCCCCGATACATAGGGACGGCGGCCAGTGGCAACCAAGACGACTTCTGCGTCGATGGTATGCTCGCTGTCGTCTTTGCGAAGCTTATAGGTGACGGTGTTCTTGTTCTTGCCTTTGGTGACACCCTGAACGGCGGCACCCATGACAAAGTTCAAACCCTGCTTGGTAAGCATCTTTTGGAAGGTCTTCTGAACCTCGCCATCCATACCTGGGGTTACAACGTCGAGGAATTCGACCACGGTGACATCCGCGCCAAGGCGCTTGTAGACCGACCCAAGCTCGAGACCGATAACACCTGCACCGATGACAACCATCGACTTGGGGGTCTTCTTGAGCGAGAGAGCACCTGTCGAGGTGACTACAGTATCTTCATCGACCTCGATACCTGGAAGAGCCGAAGGCTCGGAACCCGAGGCAATAACGATGTTCTTGGCTTCGTAAACAACGTCACCGACTTTCACTTTTCCGGCTTCTGGGATTGAAGCCCAGCCTTTGATCCAGTCAACCTTGTTCTTTTTGAACAGGAACTCGATACCCTTGGTGTTCCCCGAGATCACTTCGTCTTTGTAGGCGAGCATCTGGTCCCAATCGACCGACGGGG
>JAYPUF010000028.1:0-24616 GCA_038133925.1 Marivivens sp.
GCCAGTGACAGCGTGCATCGCGTCAAAGCGCATCCGAAAGCCCGAAGCGAAAAGGTCGCGGATCGCGTCAAAGTCAAAGAGCTCTTCCATCAGAGCGGCGTAGTCTTCTACGGGATCGACGATTTCGACCGACATCGCACCAAGCTTGCTTGACCCGATTGATCCCAGATCAACGTCCTGAGCATCGAGGATGCGATATTGGTCTATTTCCTTCGTCCGCTCGAAAATCTTGTCGGTAACGCCTTCGTTCGCGGGGCCACCGTTTGTGCCGTTGTATTTCAGGCCAAAGTCCTCGTCTTCGCCGCCGGGATTGTGGCTCGCTGATAAGATCAGTCCACCATCGGTGCCGCGCTTTCGGATGAGGTGCGAGGCGGCAGGCGTCGAGAGGATACCGTTCTGACCGACAATGCATTTCAAAGCGCCATTGGCTTCGGCCATTCGCAGGATGACTTGGATCGCACGGTCATTAAAGAAGCGACCATCTCCGCCGACGACCAAAGATTTACCTGCAACCCCGCCAATCCCGTCAAAGATCGATTGCACGTAGTTTTCTAGATAATGCGGTCCCATGAAGACACGCGTCTTCTTGCGCAATCCGCTGGTGCCGGGTTTCTGGCCTTCGATAGGCTGGGTCTGAACGCTATGTCTGGTCATGGTAATGATTTAACCTTTGAGTTCTAAGACAAATGCAACAACGCTGTTGCCGTTAATGTGACGGCTTTCACCGCTATCTTGGGGCGCGCGTTCCGAGGTGTCAAAACTACGATGCCAAGTTTTGCCCTTTGGGGCGGCAGGTAATATCACATCAGTCGGTTCGCCTGCATTGAACACAGCAATGATTGCGCCTTCGCGTGGTGCATATTCTGGGGTTCCTGAAGCCATACGAAGTTCGGCAACCAAAAGGCGCTGATCAGGGTTTCCCCAATCCTCGCTCTGCATAGGCTGACCATCGGCGCGTCGCCAGAATAGATCAGGCGCACCATCAATGAGCCGCGAGCGGGAATGGAGAAAACGCTTTTGCCGTAGGATTGGATGCGCTTTGCGAAAGGCGATGGCCTGCTTGCAGAACTCAAGGAACTCGGTGTCAGGCTCGTGCCAGTTCACCCAGCCGATTTCATTGTCCTGACAATAGGCGTTGTTGTTGCCGTCTTGGCTGTTCCCAATTTCGTCACCAGCGAGGATCATGGGCGTGCCTTGGCTCAACATCAAGGTCGCCATCAAGTTCCGCCGACGCTGCGCTCGCAAAGCTGTAATCTCAGCAAGATCGCTTGGGCCTTCAATCCCGCAATTATTGGAGCAATTGTTGGAATGTCCGTCGCGGTTCTCTTCGCCGTTCGCCTCATTATGCTTTTCGTTGTAGCTCACTGTATCCATGAGCGTGAAGCCATCGTGTGCTGTGATAAAGTTCACCGAAGAGGTCGCAGGGCGCCCATCATGGTCAAAGCGGAGGGCTGAACCTGCAATGCGACTTGCAAGCTTTGTCACCGTACCTTGGTCGCCGCGCCAATAGCGTCGCACCTGATCACGGTATTTATCGTTCCATTCATGAAAGGGGACCGGATAGGCGCCAAGTTGATAGCCGCCTTCGCCAATGTCCCAAGGTTCGGCGTATAGCTTGACGCGATTGAGCACTGGGTCCTGTCGCACCGCTCTAAAGAACGGCCCATCGCGATCAAAAGCTCCTCGCGTGCGTCCGAGGGTCGAACAAAGGTCAAACCTGAAACCGTCCACATGCATGACTTCGACCCAATAGCGTAGGCTGTCCATCACAAGACGCAGCGTGAACGGATGGTCGAGGTTCAGGACATTCCCGCAGCCCGAGTCATTTGCATAAAAACGTTTGTCGTCCGCTAGTCGGTAATAGCTTGCGTTATCTAGGCCGCGGAACGAAAGGGTCGGGCCCATCTGGTTGCCTTCGGCGGTGTGATTATAGACCACGTCCAAGATCACTTCGATTCCAGCGGAATGAAAACGCGCCACCATCTGCTGGAACTCGGCGATGTCGTCATAAGCAAGGTAGCGCGGATCGGGTGCAAAAAACCCGTGGGTCATATAGCCCCAGTAATTCGTCAGCCCCTTATCGGTAAGGAACTTTTCATTCAGAAACGCTTGGACAGGCATGAGCTCGATAGAGGTCACACCAAGAGTGTTCAGGTGCTCAAGGATTGGCTCTGAGGCCATCCCAAGAAACGTCCCCTTGCTTTGAACATCATCCCGTCCAGCAGTGAGACCTTTGACATGCGCCTCATAGAGGACCGTCTCGGTGTCGGGGATATGGAGTTGTGTATCACGGCCCCAGCTGAACGCGGGATCAACAACCACACAGCGCGGCATAAAGGGAGCAGAGTTACGCTCGTCAAAGCTCAGGTCTGCATCCTTATGGTCCGCGATATAGCCAAAGACTTCGTCCGCTAGGTTCGGATGACCCGTGAGCCGTTTGGCATATGGATCAAGGAGGAGCTTGTGCGGGTTAAAGCGATGACCGTTTGCGGGATCATACGGACCACTTGCGCGAAACCCATAGCGCTGTCCGGGACGCATTCCAGGGAAATACCCATGCCAGACATGGCCTGAGCGTTCGGGCAGGTCGATGTTCAGAACCTCATTGTCCTCGTCATCAAAAAGACAAAGCGTCATGCGGGTCGCGTTCTGCGAAAAGATCGCAAAGTTGACGCCATCCCCGTCGAAAGTGGCTCCGAGTTGATAGGGGTTGCCCTCAGAGATCGGGATATTGCTGCTCATGACTTGGGTGCAAGGTCCTGATAGAGTGCGGCATAGGCTTTGGCCGAGGTTTCCCAGCCGACAGATTGGCTCATGGCGTTCTGTTGCATTCTTTGCCAAACCTCTTTGTCTGAATAGAGGTTGCAGAGTTTGGCGAGCGCGTTGCGCAAGCTTTCTGTTGTGACTGGCGAGAACTGAATGCCGGTTGCTACGCCCTTGGAAAGGGCGGCAGGCGAGGCATTGATGACCGTGTCAGCAAGCCCGCCCGTTAGGGCAACTACGGGAATGGTGGCATAACGAAGGCCATAAAGCTGCGTCAGTCCGCAAGGCTCGAAACGCGACGGCACAAGAATAGCGTCTGCCCCAGCAATAAGGCGGTGAGACATCGCTTCGTCATATCCGATATGGACGGCGACGTTTTTGTTCGATGTTGCCGCGCGGAAGGCAGCCTCGAGCGCAGGATCGCCTGTTCCAAGCACGATGAGTTGGCCACCTCTGGACGTCAGAGTGGGGAGGGCGTTGAGCAATAGGTCTAGACCCTTTTGCTCGGTCAAACGTGAGACAACGACACAGAGCGGGCCTTCTGAGTGGGGGAGCTTGAACTCAACACGCAGCGCGAACTTGTTTGCTATTTTCTCTGCGGGTGTCTTGTATGGCTTGATGTTCGGATCGGTTGCTGGGTTCCAAACATCAAGATCAATGCCGTTCAAAATTCCCGAAAGCTCATTGCGGCGATACCGCATCACCCCATCAAGTCCCATGCCAAATTCATCAGTCATGAGCTCTTGGGCATAGGTCTCTGAAACGGTGGTGAGACGGTCATAACCTACAAGTCCGGCCTTGAGCGCAGATATCCTTCCCCAGAATTCATAGCCGTCTTGATGATAACGCTCTGGATCAAGGCCAAGTGTGTCGATCGCTTCGGGCTGCGCGATCCCGTGAAAGGCGATGTTATGGATCGTGAGGATTGTGCGCACCTTTCGCTGCGTTTGCATCGAGCGGAGATACTCAGGGACCCAGCCGGACTGCCAGTCGTGACCATGTATGATCTGCGGCTTCCATGTCCCGATACCTTCGGTTCCGATCTTGGCAGCGACCCATGAAAGAGCAGCAAAGCGCTCTGGGTTGTCGGGCCAGTCTTTGCCGTCCGGACCAAGATAGATATTGCCTTTGCGATCAAAGAGGTGCGGGGCATCTAAAACGTAAAGGTCAAGGCCGGCTGCCTCGCCATGAAGTACTTTTGCCTTGCCACCAAAGAGATCGGGTAACTCCATTTCGGACTTGGTCTTGCCAAGGGCGCCAAGTACCGCCGGATATCCCGGCAGCAAAGTCCGCATGGTTATTCCCTCGGCCTTGAGCGCGGCAGGAAGTGCGCCCGCTACATCTGCGAGCCCGCCCGTTTTAACGAGAGGCGCACATTCCGACGTGACCGAGAGAACATCAATCATAGGCTTGCTTCCCTCCTGTCGAGCATGTCTTGCGTGATCAGCGTTGTGCCTTTTTCGGTGACACGGAACCACTTGGCGTCTTCAATCGGGTCCTCACCGACGACGAGGCCCTCTGGGATATTAACGCCGCGATCAATAACAACTTTACGAAGCCGCGCTGAGCGATTGACTGTCACATAGGGCAGCACCACCGCATGGTCGAGCACCGCATAGGAATTAGTATGAACCTCTGTAAAGAGGAGCGAGTTGCGCACTTCTGTGCCCGAGATAATGCATCCTCCCGAAACCATCGACGAAATAGCCATCCCTCGGCGGTCTTTTTCATCGTGGATGAACTTTGCGGGTGGGACGCTCTCTGAATAAGTCCAGATCGGCCATTTGCTATCCCAAAGGTTCAGTTCGGGTGTAAAGCTGGTGAGGTCGATGTTTGCTTCCCAGAATGCGTCGACGGTTCCAACGTCTTTCCAATATGCCGGAGCGCCTGCATCGCGCACGCAGCTCTCGTCAAAACGATGCGCCATGGCTTTCCCGTTTTTGACAATCTCGGGAATGAGATCATTGCCGAAGTCATGGCTGGAGTTTGTATCGTCATTGTCCTTGAGAAGGAGTTCGCGAAGAAATTTCCAGTTAAAGACATAAATGCCCATGGAAGCGAGTGCGAGATTTGGGTCCTCGGGTGTCGCAGGCGGGTTCTTTGGTTTTTCAAGAAACGAGGTGATCCGTCCGGTTTCATCTGTTGCCATAACGCCAAAGGCCGTGGCGTCCATTCGCGGAACGGTGAGACAGCCAATGGTTACGTCGGCCTGTGTCTCGACGTGCTGACGTAGCATGATCTCGTAGTCCATCTTATAGATATGGTCGCCAGCAAGAATGATCACATAGTCAACGTCATAGCTGTCGACGATATCGATATTCTGGGTCACAGCGTCTGCCGTGCCGCGATACCAGCTGTTTTCATCCATCCGCTGCGAGGCAGGTAGAATGTCGAGAAATTCGTTACGCTCGGCACGGAAAAAGTTCCAACCGCGCTGACAATGGCGAATGAGGCTGTGCGCTTTGTACTGCGTCGCAACCGCCATTCGGCGAATGCCCGAGTTCATCGCATTCGAGAGAGCAAAGTCGATGATGCGCGTCTTGCCACCGAAATACACTGCGGGTTTAACGCGGCGGTCTGTAAGTTCTTGAAGACGGCTTCCTCTGCCACCTGCCAGAACAAAGGCCATCGAACGCTGTGTCAGTCTTCTGTTCTCAACCATTCCTTATCTCCCCCCAAGTTATCGCTTTACGCGAAAGATGACCGTTGCAAGCGGCGGCACGGTGATTTCGATAGAGTAGGGGTACCCGTCGTGGGGCACCTCTTGAGCTTCAACGCCGCCAAAATTGCCACGGTTTCCTCCTCCGTAGCATTCAGCGTCCGTATTGATGATTTCCTGCCAGAACCCTGCTTCTGGCACCCCAACGCGATAGGAGCTGCGTTCGACTGGAGTGAAGTTTCCAACCGATAGGGTTGGAGCATCCCCTTCGTTGCCATATCGCAAGAAGCTGATCGTCGAATTTTCTGTGTCGCCCCCATTTACCCAAGCAAAGCCATCGCTTTCGCAGTCCTTGGCGTAGAGGGACGGCGTGGAGCGGTAAACGCGGTTAAGATCGCGTATAAGGTCTTGCACGCCCTTGTGCGGTGCACGGTGCGATGCATCCCAATCGAGTTGAATGTTATGGTTCCATTCCTCGGGTTGCCCAAACTCGCATCCCATAAAAAGAAGCTTTTTGCCTGGGTGGGTCCACATAAAGCCATAATATGCGCGAAGGTTGGCAAACTGCTCCCAGATATTGCCGGGCATTTTGTGGAGCATTGATCCTTTGCCATGCACCACTTCGTCGTGACTGATCGGAAGGATGAAGTTTTCTGAGAACGCATAGCTGATGCCATGGGTCATCTGATGGTGATGGTGTTTGCGATAGATCGGGTCGCGCTCCATGTAGGAGAGCGTATCGTTCATCCAACCCATATTCCATTTATAGCCAAAGCCCAGACCACCGTTGTGCACAGCGCCCGTCACTTGCGGAAAAGATGTACTTTCCTCGGCGACGGTCATGATCCCGTGGTTTGCAGCATAGCTTTCGGTGTTTACCGATTGTAGAAAATCAATGGCCTCATAGTTCTCGCGTCCCCCGTCCTTGTTAGGGACCCATTCGCCTTCTTTTCGGGAGTAGTCGCGGTAGAGCATCGAGGCGACTGCATCTACGCGAAGTCCATCTACATGATATTCTTCGAGCCAATAGAGCGCGTTGGCGACGAGGTAATTCTTCACCTCTGTTCGACCATAGTTATAGATCAAGGTGTTCCAGTCTTGGTGAAAGCCTTCACGTGGGTCGGCATGCTCGTAGAGCGAGGTTCCATCAAAATGCCCTAAACCATGCGCATCAGCGGGAAAGTGACCCGGCACCCAGTCCAAAAGAACGCCAAGTCCGGCTTCGTGTGATGCATTCACTAGATCACGGAATTCATTTGGGGGGCCAAAACGCGTGGTAGGCGCATACATGCCGACCGGCTGATAGCCCCATGACCCATCGAAGGGAAACTCTGAAACGGGCATGAATTCGATATGGGTAAAGCCAAGGTCTTTGACATAGTCGATCAGCTCGACGGCCAATTCCTTGTAGGAGAGGGGGCGTCCGCCTTCGTCATAGCGGCGGCGCCACGATCCGAGGTGAACCTCGTAGATCGAAATAGGCTCGTCACGTCGATTGGCAATGATGCGGCGGTCCATCCATTTGGCATCGGACCACTCGTAACCTTTGATATTGCGAACGACACTTGCCTGTTCAGGTGGGTGTTGTGCCCCAAACCCAACTGGGTCAGCCTTGAAATGCTCGGCGCCGTCGGCTCCTATGATGCGGTACTTATAGGTGTCGCCTTCGCTCACTTCGGGGATGAAAATCTCCCATACACCGGTATGTCCGACGGGCCGCATCAGGGATCGTGCAGAGTGCCAGTTGTTAAAGCTTCCGATAACCGAGACAGATTGCGCATTGGGCGCCCAAACGGCGAAATGTGTGCCTTTGGTCTTTTCGTGCGTAATAACATGCGCGCCAAGCGCATCCCAAAGCCGTTTGTGCGTGCCTTCACCGATCAAATAAGCATCAACATCGGATAAAACTGGACCAAAACTATAGGGGTCGGAAAAGCTCCAGCTATGGCCGTCCGCATTGCTCGCGGTCAAAGTTACCTTGCCCGTCGGGATCTTCGCGCCAAACACTGCACCGTCTAGCCGCACTAGATTGACTTTGTTCCGTCCGATTTTGGCGCAAATGCCTGTGGCATCAGGCAAGCAAACGACCAACCAGCGTATCCCGTCGATGTCATGACAGCCGAGTTTGTCAAAAGGTGCATCATGTCGCCCCGCATTCAGTCGGTCTATGTCGGATTTGCTAAGATGCGGTGGCAATTGCACTTCAGTCATGATGGTTGATCTTACGTAACAATTTAGGCTTCACAAGCGATTTGATTGAACTAAGCCCTTGGTGTTCCATCGAGAGTGACGTCGCAAGGAAGGGTGGCGTCCAAAATGCGCTGGGCATTTGGGATGTCATTGCCTTCGGCGCGACGAACGGCGGCGGTGCGGGACAAGTTTTGGTTAAGCCAACGTTGAATCAAACGTGCACGCAATTCAGGAAGGGGCACGTCCCACCGAACAGTCAAATCCCACAGCCCTGCAAGTTCGCGCCAGGGGTCTTCGTCAAACATCAGGTAGTTGCCTTCCGCGATGATGACCTCTGCCTCTTTTGAAACCGCAATCGCACCTGCAATCGAGATATCGCGATCACGGTCAAACTTTGGAGCGTAAACCAGCTCGCCTTCGCGAACGCGCTTTACCAGCGCGATGTAGCCTTGGGCGTCAAAGGTCTCAGGAGCGCCCTTGCGCGCAAGAACGCCCATTTCTGAAATCACCTCGTTATCAAGATGAAATCCATCCATCGGAAGAGGGACCGCATTGACCTTGTTTAGCCGCAAACGCCGGACGAGTTCCGTGGTGAGAGTGGATTTACCGCTCGCTGGGGCACCGCATATTGCGACGACAACGCGCCCCTGCTTGGCTCTTAGCTCATCAATCTTTTCGATGAGGTTGTTTACCTGAGAAGTGAGATCAATCATCAACTACTCGTTTTGAATCGTTTGCGCTAACATATGCATCGACAGAGACTTATAGGGATCAATCAATTTTCGTGAAGTCCTTTTTTCCACCCAGGCGGAGACGGGCACGAGCGCCCGAATATTCGATTGGGTCTTGTATCGCAGGGCACCTTTATCCAAAGGTGTGGCAATCAAAAGAAACGCAGCAAGGATATTAAGTGAAATGCCCGGTGACGAAAGTGAAACCAAGACAGCTGACACCGGCGTTTTCCGAGGGTCAAATCAAAGTGGACTGAGGGACCATAACGAGCGTCTCGTGCTGTCCGCTATTCAGCGCTTTGGCGCGATGCCTGGGGTCGAGATTGCTCGCTTCTTAGGCATTTCCTCGCAAACAGTTTCAGTTATCCTGCGCGGGCTCGAGGCTGAAGGACTTCTCAAGCGGGGTGACCCTCAAAGAGGAAAAGTCGGCAAGCCTTCGATCCCAATGGAGCTCGATCCTGATGGTGTCTTTTCGGTCGGCCTCAAGATTGGCCGTCGTTCCGCTGACCTCGTTCTGGTGGACCTCGTCGGTACTGTCCGCCAGCAACAGCAGATCACGTACCGTTATCCGATGCCCGCGACCCTTCTCAACTTTGTGCGCAAGGGACTAGACGCGTTTCGTGCAGAGATGAGCGAAGAGCAGATAGAGAGGATTGCAGGTATTGGCGTGGCCAAGCCTTTCGAGATTTGGAATTGGTACGAGACTATCGGTGCACCGGAAGCTGACCTTCAAACTTGGCGCACTTTTGATTTTGAAAGTGAGATCGCGTCGTTCTCGGGGCTTCCCGTTTTCGTCGAGAATGACGCCACCGCAGCATGCCGCGCCGAGAACATCTATGGTCGTGGCCGAGAATTCCGTGACTTCGCCTATTTCTATGTAGGTGCTTTCGTTGGGGGTGGGGTGGTTCTTAACCATTCGGTCTTTGAAGGATATCACGGGAATGCCGGTGCGTTTGGTTCGCTCCCTGCCTTTGGTGCAAAGAGTGGGGGCGGTCAGCTCATTGATGCGGCCTCGCTTTATCTTTTAGAGAGCGACTTGGCATCGAGCGGTATTGACCCTCTGCGCATCTGGAATTCACCGCAGGACTGGTCCGAGTTTCCTGACAATGTAGAACGCTGGATCGAGCAAGCCGCAATCCACCTTGCGCGCGCTGCGATCACAGCTTGCGCCGTCATTGATTTCGAGGCGGTCATAATCGACGGGGCCTTCCCCGTTGATGTACGCAACCTTCTGGTCAAGCGGGTAAATGAGCTGTTGCCGACGCTTGATATGCGCGGCTTATTCAAGCCTAAGATCGAACAGGGTGCCGTTGGTCGCAATGCGCGTGCACTTGGGGCGGCCTCTGCTCCGGTTTTTGCCCAGCTCTTGATTAACACCCACGGGGGAATGACTTCGGTCTAATGCTTGCTACTGCTAAGAACGTCTGGCGCGTCTTCAATAGAAGCGATTTTGACCTCATTTCGGCCTCTGTTGCCTTTTGGGGCGTGTTTTCGCTTTTTCCGGCGGTGGCAGCCTTTATTGCGGTATTCGGACTTGTTGCAGACCCCATTGCAGTAAAGGCGCAGCTTTCGCTCCTTCACGGTGTGATGCCTGAAGATGTGTATCTTCTATTCGAGGCGCAACTTGATCGGCTGCTCGGAACGGGGCGTTCGGCGCTTGGCTGGGCGACTGTTTTTTCGATTTTACTTGCGATGTGGGCTTCGCGATCGGGCGTTTCGGCGCTCTTGATCGGCGTGAACGAAATTTATAATGCGCCGAAGCGATCCTTCTTCATGCAGCTTGCTATCGCTCTTGGAATGACCGTTGCGCTGATTGCAGTCGGAGTGATTTCACTCTTCAGCGTCGTGATCGCACCCGTGATCATTGCCTATGTGCCAGCCGTGCGCGAATGGGCATGGCTTTTGGCCGGATTGCGCTGGGCGGCTGCTCTCTTTGTGATCCTCGTTGCGCTGAGCTTGTTTTATCATTTCGGCCCAAACGTCAGGGCATCAAACCGTCCGCCATTCATCACAAGGGGCGCGTTTGTCGCATTGCTGTGTTGGTTTGTTTCGTCATACGGGCTGTCATTCTACATCGCCAACTTTGGCAATTATAATCAGGTCTACGGGTCAATTGGTGCTTTTATAGCACTTATGCTCTGGCTCTACGTAACTGCATTCTTCATCATTTTGGGGGCAGCTATCAATTACGTACTATATCTAGATGTCGATCACAGGTTTTAGTCGAACACCTGACCTTTAGTCTATATAAATATCCAAATTGGTTAGAAAATACTAGAAATGCACGCGCCTCTTAGATAAAATTATCTCAATGAATGGTTAGAACCGCATAGAACGGTCGGCCACAAAGAGGCGGAGTAGTATAGTATGTCAGCGATTGAATTCGTTGTCCGTGATGTTGCGGGCAATATCCAGCGCGGCGCGGTCAACGGCCAAGTTGGATCTTCTGTCATCGCCGGGTCAGGCGATGATGTGTCTCTCAATCTTGATCCAAGCATGGTGCTTTCTTACGGGCGCCAAGGGCAGGCGCTTGAGGTCGTTCTGATGGACGGGCGCATCGTGGTTGTTGAAGGGTTCTTCTCGCCCAATGGCGTTGCGGAGAACGAACTTTTCCTTTCCGCGAACGGTGAAATGGTGCGTGCTGATCTCGTGGCACTCGATAATGGCGTTCTTTACGCTGACTATGTTCCCCAAGATCCGTTTGGAAAGTGGAGCCCAGATGATGCTCTGTTCTTTGTAGGAGAGCCGGAGGTCCAGCTCGCGGGATATCAAGAGATCGTCACCTCGGACAATGATGTCGAGGCGGGTATGTTTGCCGCGCCAATTCTTGGCGGCATTGCAGGGCTTGGCGCAGGCGTGACCGCAGGGTCGATTGCTACTGGTGCTGCCGTAATCGGTGGTGCAGCTGTTATTGATAGGGTTGTTGGTGGCGGCGCGACCACTACTACAACTACGGGCGGTGGCTCGGGAACGGCAACCAGTGATACCCAGACCGTCAAGATTACCGAAGGTACCGAGTCTCAAAACTATGTCGTCAATGGGAGCGATTACCAAGACGGCGTGACCATCTCGGGCACCGGTACATCTGGTGCGACGATCGAGGTTACCGTTGGCGGCAAGACTGAAACGACCGTTGTCGATGGTAACGGCAATTGGTCTGTTGTCTTCGATCCGCAAGATGTTCAGTCCGGCACCTATGAAACGGGTGTCACAGTGACTTCGACACTGAATGGTGAGACGATCACGACCACCGACACGCTCGTGCTCGACACGCAAACAAGTGTCAGCATCACAAGCGCTTCAGGCGGTTCTGACGGTGTAGTGAATGCGACAGAGGCAAATGGTGGGCTGCACCTAAGCGGGAGCACCGAGGCAGGGTCTACTGTCATGGTCACCGTTGGCGGTGTTGCTTATGAAGCCGATGTGAGCGGCTCGACTTGGACGCTTGATCTGCCGTCTTCGGCAATTCAAAGCGGCGAGTATGATCTTACTGTTGCAGTGAGCTCGACGGATGCACATGGAAACACGGCGGATACCTCATCGGTCATCCATGTGGATACCACGACTTTTGTTACAGTAAGCACCAGCGGCATCGGCGGGAACGGTATTCTGAACCACGATGAATGGCAGAATGGCTTTAATGTTGGTGGAACGGCTCAGGCTTTTGCAACGGTTGATGTGACCTTTGGTGGCGTTACCCACACTGTCACTGCGAACGGCTCCGGAAATTGGACGACGCATTTTACCTCGGCTGAAATCCCGTCTGGACACTACAACGGCACGATTACGGCGGTCGCCCATGACGCAGCGGGTAACGCTGCAACGGCAAGTGGCCAGTTCATCGTCGATACTGCTGTTGATGATTATGCCTTCCAAGCGACACCGGTTGCGGGGGACGGCGCTATTTCGGGTTCCGAAGTTGCCAATGGCATGACGCTCACCGGTACCGTAGAGCCAAATTCCAAGGTCGAAGTGACCTTCAACGGTTACACGCGCACGGTTATGGCCGATAATCAGGGCAATTGGTCTGCGTCTTGGTCGCAGAGCGAAATCCCGAGGGGCGAAGGAACACACGCAATTTCGGCAATTGCGACCGACCCAAATGGGAACGTCGAAACGCTGAACTCTTCGGTTTATGTCGATACCTATGTGAACCGCCTGACAGGCGCCGAAAACGTAACTTCCGATGACACCGTCAACGCAAATGAACTTTCGAGCGGCGTAACCGTCACCGGCACCGTCGAGCCAGGTTCGCGCGTTTTCGTCAAATATCTCGGCACCGAATACGAGGCGACTGTCGGACAGAACGGCAATTGGTCGCTTAAGTTCCCCAATGGCACGTTTGCTTCTGGCGATTATACCGCGCAACTCGATATTCGCGCAGTTGACGCCTATGGCAACGAACGCACGTCTCATCAGTCTTTCGAGGTAGATACCGTCGCCCCTGACGCGCCCTATATCGTAAGCGCGAACTTCTATCAGGGTGAGCTTGGTGACATCGGTATTCCCGACAATGACACCTCGATCCGCGTCTATGAGCTGGACGGGCAGGGAAGTGTTGACCAGCTTGGCGTCACAGCTGTTGATGCGCGTTTCGATACGGTTCAGCTTCAGCTGGATCAGATGATCCCCGATGGCCGTCAACTTGTGGTCACAACCGAAGATGCCGCCGGAAATATGAACGCAACGCTTATGGTTTTCGACCAAGCGGATAATGATCTGGTTGATATCGACGATAGTGGTCTCGACAATTTTGAGATCAGCGCGATTGATCTTCAGTACGCGACAGGCAGTGAATTGACCTTGGATGAGGCCGATATTGATCGTCTCGCGGGCAACATCGGCAAGCTCGTTGTTCACGGTGATAACGACGACGAGGTTACGCTCGTTAATGCTGTGAAATCTGGTGTTACGCAGATCGATAACGAAAACTACGACATCTACACTGTCGGCGACGACGGCGTTCTGATCATCGACGAAGATATTCGAGTCACGTTCTAAAACGTTGTTTGGTGCCGCCGCGCGGCACCACTTTATCCTGTTGCAATTGTTTCGGAGCCTAGGGTGAGCGTAGGGGTTAAGTACATACAGTGTTCGGTCGCTTTGGCGAGCTGCGTTCTGTTGTCTGCCTGCGTCTCGTTAGGGGGTAGCCCTTCTCGGATTGGCGGACAAAACGCGTTTGGTTTCAGTGCGGTAGGTGGCGATTCTCCCGTTGTCGCTGATAGCCAAAACGCATTGGTTGCTGCGAGCGAGCTTGATGCTGATGCTTCGGTCTTCAATGATCTTTTGAACCGTAAATCGGTGCTCTCGGCAGGGCCATTGGCAGATGTAGCTGCTTCGGTTCTTGATGCGAATTCGCGGACTGCTGAGGCGGAGTTGCGCGCTGCACGATTGCGTTCTGAGGCAGAGCAAAAAAATTGGCTTCCGCGTTTGGGGCCAAATTTGTCTCTCTCTGCGCTTGGCGGTGCCGTTGCAGGTCTGGTCGTTGAGCAATCCCTATTCGATAATGGTCGCAAAGCCGCAGAGCGCGATCTAGCGCGTGCAGATGTTCAGGTAGCAGCTGTCGCATTGGCCGAGGATAGCAACGAACGCGTGCGTCAGGCGCTCGAGCTTTACCTCAAGGCTGAGGCTGCAAAGGCACGCGCAGGCGTGAATGCGGCTTCGATCAGCAAGATGGAGCACTTTGAGTACGTTATGAACGAGCGCGTTCGCGGCGGTGTCAGCAATCGCGCGGACCTGCTCCTTGTTCAGCAAAAGCGCAACCAAATGGACAGTGACCTTGCGGCGGACCGTGAGGCGTCAAACACCGCCCGTGCCGAGCTTGATGCAATGTCGGCATCATCAACCGCTGGTATCAACGGCCTTTCGGCAGTGCAGGCTTCTGCGGCAAACGCGGCGCCGCTCTCGGTCCTTCGCGCAGAAGCCGAAGCAGCACGTTCTGTCGCCAATGCAAAAGCGGAGCGGGGAGGTATCCTTCCTGGGGTGAACCTGACCGCGTCGATTTCGAATATCGGTAAAGACGTTGGTGTGAATAGCAGCTCTCAGGGAATTGGGTTCGGCACAGGCGCGTCGCTTGCTGCCCTCGATGCCAAGGCCGAAGCCGCCACGGCGAAAATTGCACAAGAGCGCGAAGCTGCGAACCGTCGCATCGCTTCGCTCGACGGCCAGATAACCTCCATCCTGCGACAGGCAGGTGAAGCCAAAGAAATAGCAGCGCAAGCCGCACGGAATTACGACCTTTTTGCTCAGCAGCTCGAAGCTGGTCAGCGCAGTGTTCCCGAAGTGGTAGGCGTTTTTGAAACCAAGGTGCGTGCAGAGCGTGAGGCAGTGAACCTCGTTTACGAACTTGCCCGCCTTCAGGTGCAGCGCGCAGCCCTTTTGGGAACCTTGGTCGATGGAGGTCGGATATGAGCGCGCCAGTTGTTTCGTTCGATATCAATGCCGCGCGCGCTTCGAAGCCTGCCAACCAATCCGTAAGCCAGCCCAAAGCGCGGCGTGAACCAACGCTGATTGAGCGCCGTGCGGATATTGCTTCAACATACGCAGGTCTCTTGGGCGTCGAAGTTCTGCGCTCTGATCTTGTCGAAAAGTTGAGCATGCTCACGAATGGCAACGTGACCCCCGGTGCACTCGCCAAGGCGCTTGGCGGCTCTGGTCTTGTTTCTTCGGTTCAAACCGTATCCGGCCCGACGAAAAGACTTTGGCCTGCTCTGGCCGAAATGACTTCGGGCCAAATCGTCCTTGTGCTTGAGCAAACGCGCGATGCCGTGTTCCTGTACGACACCACTCAGACTGACAATCGCGCCGAAGTTCCGCTCAAGGAGTTTAAGCCCTATTTCACAGGTCAAATCGTACGAGCTGATGTTGAGGTCAGTGAGTTAACCCGTCGCCACGCAGCGAAAGGCAAAGCGCCGCACTGGTTCTGGGGCGAAGTTCTTAAGTTCCGTCGTCATATCCTCGAGGTTGCTTTAGGATCGTTCGTTGCGAACCTTTTGGCGGTCGGCGTCGCGCTCTTCTCCCTTCAAGTATATGACCGCGTGATCCCTCATCAATCCGTTGCAACGCTCTGGGTTCTTGCCATAGGTGCGGGCCTTGCAATGCTGCTGGAAGCGTTCCTGCGGATCGCCCGTGCACGTCTTATGGACGGGGCAGGGCGTCAGATCGAATTGCGGGTTCAAAAGCTCCTCATCGAAAAAATCCTCGGCATGCGTTCGGGTCTTCAGGGACAGGCGCCCTCGACCGTCTTTGCAGCAGTGCGTGAATTCGGTTCGATCCGCGAGTTCTTTACCGCGTCGACGATCGGAACACTGACAGACTTACCGTTTATCGTACTCTTCCTCGCGCTTGTTGCCTCCATCGGACAGAATATTGTCTGGGTGCTCTTCGTTGGGGGCTTTCTGATGGTTGCTCCGTCGTTCTTGATGCAGCGCAAGATGATCAAGCTCACCCAACAGACCCAAGGCGCGAACGCCAAGTCTTCGCGGCTCCTGCACGAAGTGATCTATGAAGCGGACACCATCAAAGCTCATCGCGGGGAAGAACGTTTCCGCCGCCTTTGGGGCGAGCTTTCCTCTCTTTCGTCACTTGCAACCTCGGAGCAGAGAAAACTAGCCTCGGTTCTGACTTTCTGGAGCCAAGGCGTCCAGCAAGCGACGTATGTCTCGGCCGTTGTGGTCGGGACTTTCATGGTTTTTGCAGGTGACTTTACGGTTGGTTCGATCATCGCAGTAGGCATCCTGACCTCTCGCACGCTTGGCCCGTTGACCCAACTGGCCGCCACGATGGCACGTTGGTCGAACGTAAAGGCGGCTTTGGATGCGCTCGATAAGATTGCCGACGCGCCGCAAGATATGGTCGACGAGCGGACATATCTGCGCCGCGAGACTATCGAAGGCCATTTCGAGCTTCGTGATCTGGTCTATAAATATGACACCGAAGGCGACCGTGTCGTCGATATCAACCGCCTTGCCATAGAACCGGGACAAAGCATCGCGATCCTTGGCGCAAACGGTTCAGGCAAATCGACGCTTCTCAAGATACTCTCGGGGATCTACCAGCCAACATCTGGCCGCGTGATGATTGACGGGGTAGATATGGCTCAGGTTATGCCGCGTGATCTTCGCCGTGGTATCGGCTATCTGAGCCAAGAAGTGCGTCTCTTTGCAGGCACCTTAAGAGACAACCTTAATCTCACGCTGCTCGAACGTGACGATAACCGCCTTTACGAAGCTCTCGATTTTGCGGGCCTTGGACCTTTTGTGCGTAGCCACCCCAAGGGCCTCGATCTTCCGATTTCGGACGCAGGGGCAGGGCTTTCCATCGGTCAACGTCAGTCTATTGGCTGGGCGCGCCTTTGGCTTCAGAACCCATCTGTGTGCCTTCTGGACGAGCCGACCGCCGCGCTTGATCAGACACTTGAGGCCACTCTCGTTTCTCGCCTGAGCCAATGGTTGGAAGGTCGAACCGCGATTATTGCAACGCACCGTGTGCCGATCCTCCAACTGACCTCGCGGACGATTATCCTTCAAAATGGTCGTCTCGCGGTGGACGGTCCACGCGACGAAGTCCTTGCGCACCTTAAGAACAGAAAGGCGGCTGGATAATGGCAACCGTTGATTTTGAGCTTGAGGATGAAGTCAAAGGGTCGAGCCTGATCATCAAATTGATCGGCGCGGCCGTGATCATTTTCATAATCTGGGCGAAATTCGCATGGATTGACGAAATGGTAAGAGCCAACGGCGAGGTGATTTCCTCAGCCCGTCCGCAAATCATTCAGAACCTCGAAGGTGGTATTCTTTCGGAAATGCTGGTGAGTGAGGGGGACATTGTAGACAAGGGGCAAATCCTTGCGCGTCTACGTGGCACACAGTTCGCGACCTCTGCCGAGGACCTCGGGGATCGCATTATTGCCGCCGAAGTGCGCCGTGTGCGGCTCGAAGCCGAAATGGCTGGGGATGCTGTCTTTGAGATCCGAGCGGATATTGAGAGCCATAGCCCCGAGATCGTTGCATCTGAACGCTCGCTCCTAATGGCGCGTCAGGCTGATTATAACAGCAAGCTGAACGGGGCGATGACCGTCATGCGCGAGACCGAGCGCGAGCTCGACTCGATGGAGGATCTCTATAAGCGTGAGATTGTGTCGATGTTCGAGCTGACCGAAGCGCGCAAAGCTTATTCTGACGCGACCAATCGCTATAACGAGATTGTAACAGGCGCAGAGTTGGAGCGTGCGAGCGAGTACTCCGAGACTTTGGCCGATCTTGCCTCTTTGAAGCAAGAATACCGCTTAGCTCAGGATCAGTTGAACCGCACGGTTATCACTTCGCCTATGCGCGGCGTGGTGAATAACCTTGCCGTGACGACCATCGGCGGCGTTATTCGTCCGGGGGAAGAGATTTTTCAAATCATTCCACTGGATGACGAGCTTTTCGTAGAGGCACGGGTTAAGCCTGAGAACATCGCGAATATCGTGCGTGGCCAAGCGGCGACGATCAAACTTTCTGCTTACGATTATACGATCTATGGAACACTGGTTGGGACGGTGGACTTCATTTCTGCCGATACCTTCAAAGACGAGCGCAAAGCGGATGGTGATCCGCATTACCGCGTGACGGTGCGTGTCGATATGGAGAACCTCACCGAGCGCCAGCGCTCGATTGAAATCCGTCCGGGCATGCAGGCTTCTGTTGAATTGCACACTGGCGAGAAAACAGTTCTGCAATATCTGACCAAGCCGCTTTATCGCTCGCGAGAGGCGCTCCGCGAGCCATAATAGGCGCAAAGCGGCGCAAATAGACCGAGTATTTGCTTCATTTTAACGTTTTAGTCTGCATTAAGCGGGCTCATTTCCGTTAATGGGCAAGACAAGTTGATTGCCGCTAATTCACCATTTCGGGGCATATACGTCCAACTGCCCTTGAACCCCCCTAAGGTCACCACTAAGAATCCCTTAGGAACATTTGAATGACAGACGCGCGCGTCCCCAATCGAGGCAGAGCAGATGAGAGATCCGATCGAAACCTATAACAACCTCGTTCCGATGGTGGTCGAGCAGACCGCACGTGGTGAACGCGCCTACGACATTTTCTCGCGCCTCTTGAAGGAACGCATCGTCTTTGTGAACGGTCCGGTCCATGACGGCATGAGCCAACTTATCGTGGCCCAGCTTCTTCACCTCGAAGCGGAGAACCCGAAAAAAGAAATCAGCATGTACATCAACAGCCCTGGCGGCGTTGTGACGGCTGGTCTGTCGATCTACGACACCATGCAGTACATTCGTCCCAAGGTTTCGACCCTTGTACTCGGGCAGGCTGCGTCGATGGGCTCGGTTCTTTCGATGGCTGGTGAAAAGGGAATGCGTTTTGCGCTTCCGAATGCACGTATCATGGTCCACCAGCCTTCTGGCGGTTTCCAAGGTCAGGCGACGGACATCATGATCCACGCGCGTGAAACCCAAAAGGTTCGTGAGCAGCTTTATAAGCTCTACGTCCATCACACCGGCCAGCCCTACGAGGAAGTCGAACGTGCACTCGAGCGTGATAACTTCATGACGCCTGAAGAAGCAAAGGCATGGGGCCACATCGACGAAATTCTCGCACGTCGTCCTGACGCTGCCGAGTAATGAACTAACACAGCGCCTACGTTTTGGCGTTGTGGACCTAAGCGGGCTGTCCTAGTCTACCAAGGCAAGCACAGCTCGCAAACCGACCAAAGGCCAACCGCCAAGGGGTACATAATGGCGAATTCGACATCCGGTGACAGCAAAAACACCCTCTACTGTAGCTTCTGTGGCAAGAGCCAACATGAAGTGCGCAAACTCATTGCTGGACCGACCGTCTTTATCTGCGACGAATGTGTCGAGCTTTGCATGGACATCATCCGCGAAGAGACAAAATCTTCGAGCTTGAAGACCAAAGAAGGTGTACCCACACCGCGTGATATCTGTCAGGTTTTGGATGACTATGTGATCGGCCAAGAACATGCCAAGCGCGTGCTCGCGGTTGCAGTCCATAACCATTACAAGCGATTGCACCACTCGTCTAAGTCTGACATCGAGCTGGCAAAGTCGAACATTCTTCTGATTGGCCCGACGGGCTGCGGTAAGACGCTACTTGCTCAGACACTTGCGCGTATTCTTGACGTGCCTTTCACCATGGCAGACGCCACCACGTTGACCGAGGCTGGTTATGTGGGCGAAGACGTTGAGAATATCATTCTCAAGCTGCTTCAGGCCTCTGAGTATAACGTTGAAAAGGCGCAGCGCGGTATCGTTTACATCGACGAAGTCGATAAGATCACCCGCAAGTCGGATAACCCTTCGATCACCCGCGACGTGTCGGGCGAAGGTGTTCAGCAAGCGCTCCTTAAAATCATGGAAGGCACTGTTGCCTCCGTTCCGCCTCAGGGTGGGCGCAAGCATCCGCAGCAGGAATTCCTTCAGGTCGACACCACGAACATCCTGTTCATTTGTGGCGGCGCCTTTGCGGGGCTCGATAAGATTATCGCGCAGCGTGGTAAAGGCTCGGGCATGGGCTTTGGTGCCGATGTGCGCTCGAACGACGAACGCACCGTTGGTCAGATTTTCAAGGATCTGGAACCCGAGGATCTTCTCAAGTTCGGTCTTATCCCCGAATTTGTGGGCCGTTTGCCCGTCATCGCGACGCTCACCGACCTCGACCAAGATGCGCTGATCACCATCCTGACACAGCCCAAGAACGCGCTGGTCAAGCAATACCAGCGTCTCTTTGAAATCGAAGGCACCGAGCTGAACTTTACCGATGATGCGCTCAAGGCGATTGCAAAACGCGCCATCGAACGCAAGACGGGTGCACGTGGTCTTCGCTCGATCATGGAAGACATCCTTCTCGACACGATGTTTGAGCTTCCGGGCATGGAGGACGTGACCGAGGTCGTCGTGAACGAAGAGGCGGTCGGCCCTGATGCCAAACCGCTCATGATCTACGCTGATGCGCCCAAAGGCGAAAAAGCCAGCGCAAGCTAATCGAACCAAAGGCCGCCCACAAAGGCGGCCTTTTTCGTTGCGCAAGGCCCGCGTGCGTTGATCCATCTTGCACAGGAATTGCTTTGGTCGTAACGGAGCACAAACTCCAATCCGAGGATATTTTCCATGACTATGAAGCGTGTTTTCACCGGTAGCCCCTTTGAAGAAAAGATTGCCTATTGCCGTGCGATCGTTGCTGGCGGTTTTGTCCACGTAGCTGGCACCGTAGGGCAGGGTGACGACGTTGTAGAGCAGTGCAAGGCCGCACTCACTACGATTTCGAACGCTCTCAAAGAAGCGGGCAGCGACATCTCCAAGACCGTTCGCGTGACCTACTATCTTCCCGATGCGGCCGAGTTCGAACCTTGCTGGCCCACGCTGCGCGAAACTTTTGGTGCGAACCCGCCGGTCGCCACAATGGTTGAGTGCAACCTGATCGATCCGAAATATCGCATCGAAATCGAAGTCACCGCACTTCTCTAAGTCAAACTTTGGCTGCGGCGCGCCAAAATGCGCCGCAAACTGCACGTTGCTCTGGACCTCTGCGTCAAGGTAGGGCAAGAGAGAGGCAAGCAAGGGAGCTGACTTATGGGCATTCTCAACACCGTAGTTCGCGCACTGACCTGGTGGCATGGTCAGACGTTTGGCACTCAACTCTTCACTTGGCGCAAGGGCGTCAAAGTAGGTGAGGACGATCAGGGTAACGTCTATTACCGTACCAAGGACGATTCGAAGCGCTGGGTGATTTTCAACGGCGAAATCGAAGCATCGCGTATCAATCCTGATTGGCACGGCTGGCTGCACCGCACTTGGGATCAAACCCCGTCCGAAAAGCCGCTTGCCCATAAGACTTGGGAAAAGCCGCACCAGGAAAACCTCACAGGCACCGCACAGGCCTATGCTCCGATCGGTTCGATCCGTCGCCCAGAGCCTGCTCCGCGTGCTGACTACGAGGCATGGCAGCCCGAATAAGGGCTGCTGTTTGCCTTTTAGATGCGCCTTCGGTTTTCAGCTCTCGCATTAGCGTTTGTCGCAACAACTGCCGTTGCGCAGGACGTCGCGACTGCGAAGGGCGGCGTCATTCGTGTACTCGACAAGGTCACGGCAATGACGACCGATCTCGAACTCTCGGAAGGTCAGAGTGGCACAGTCGGACACCTAACTGTTCAACTCAATGAATGCCGCTATCCAGCAGATAACCCGCTTAGCGATGCTTTTGGCGAGTTGGTGATCCATTACCGCGATGATCAGACGCCTGTTTTTCAGGGATGGATGCTTGCATCTGCGCCCGCGCTCAATGCGATGGATCACCCACGTTATGACGTCTGGATGCTTCGCTGTATCACTTCATAAGCGGAGGGGATCGTATCACCTACCGCATGAAAATCCGCCTCAAGCGCGAGAGCCGCTTTGAGGCGTTTTTTATAGTCTGATTTCGCAATCTCAATCGCGCCGAGTGAGGCGAGGTGAGGCGTCAGAAATTGCGTATCAAAGAGCGTGAATCCCCCAAGACGTAGCCGGTCGATCAAATAAGCCAGCGCGATTTTTGAGGCGTTCGTGCGTTTCGAGAACATGCTTTCACCGAAGAATGCACTCCCCAGCATGATGCCGTAAACACCACCGACGAGTTCGCCATTGTCCCAAACTTCGATCGAATGACCAATCCCAAGTTCAAACAGTTCGCAGTAGAGATCTAGGATCGTTTCGCTGATCCACGTTTCACTTCGGTCTGCACAGCCAAGCATGACCTCGCGAAATGCAGCGTCAAAGCTGATCTGAAATGGCTCCTGTCGCATATGTTTGGCAAGCGAGCGGGAGATATGAAACCCGTCCAACTGGAAAATGCCACGCAGACGCGGTTCGACCCAGAATACCTCTGGATCATCGCGCCCCTCTGACATCGGAAAGACCCCCACCGAGTAGGCGTGGAGTAGCAATTCAGTTGTGAGGGCGGGTGTGTCTTTCATCAGGCTAACATAGTGGACTGCGATGAACTTTGAAGTCCCCAAAGAAAAACGCCCGCGAGCAGGTCGCGGGCGTTTCGAAATCTGACGCGCAACTTAGCCGTTTAAGTTAGCGGCCAACCACTTTTCAAGCCAGTGGATGTTGTAATTACCCGTGTGAATGTCCTCTTCCTGCAAAAGAGCGTGGAAGAGCGGTACAGTGGTATCTACGCCATCGACGATCAATTCGCCCAGAGCGCGGCTCAGACGGGCAAGCGCTTCGGGACGGTCGCGGCCATGCACGATGAGCTTACCAATGAGGCTGTCGTAATATGGTGGGATCGAATAGCCGTCATAGAGCGCCGAATCCATCCGAACACCCAGACCGCCTGGGGCGTGATACTGGGTGATCTTGCCCGGGCAGGGCGAGAAGTTCGGAAGACGTTCCGCGTTGATACGAACCTCGATCGCGTGGCCATTGATCTTGAGATCGTCTTGGGTGAACGAAAGCGGCAAGCCAGAAGCCACGCGGATTTGTTCACGTACGAGATCAACACCAAAGATGCCTTCGGTAACAGGGTGTTCCACCTGAAGGCGGGTGTTCATTTCGATGAAATAAAACTCGCCATCCTCATAAAGGAACTCGATCGTGCCTGCGCCCGAATAGCCCATCTTGCCGATGGCATCGGCGCAGATTTTACCAATACGCGCGCGCTCTTCTTCGGTAATGCATGGGCCAGGAGCCTCTTCGAACACCTTCTGGTGACGACGCTGGAGAGAGCAGTCACGTTCGCCAAGGTGGACGCCGTTGCCTTGACCGTCGCCGAAGACCTGAATTTCGATGTGACGCGGCTTTTGGAGATATTTCTCCATATAGACTTCGTCATTGCCAAAGGCAGCCTTGGCCTCAGAGCGGGCGGTGCGGAATGCGGTCTCAATGTCCTTTTCAGAGAGCGCAACTTTCATACCGCGACCACCGCCGCCAGCGGTTGCCTTGATGATCACGGGATAGCCCATGTCAGCAGCAACCTTTTTAGCGGTCTCGAGGTCCGGAACGCCACCGTCAGACCCCGGTACAACGGGGATGCCAAGCGCCTTGGCGGTGTCTTTGGCGGTGATCTTGTCGCCCATCTGACGGATATGCTCTGCCGAGGGGCCGATGAAGGTCAGGCCGTGATCCTCAACGATCTGCACAAAGGCAGCGTTTTCGGACAGGAAGCCATAACCAGGGTGGATCGCCTGAGCCCCAGAGATTTCACAGGCCGAAATGATGGCAGGGAAGCTCAGGTAGCTGGCACCCGAAGAAGGCGGGCCGATACAAACGGATTCGTCGGCCATGCGAACGTGCATTGCATCAGCGTCAGCGGTCGAATGGACCGCGACCGATTTGATGCCCATCTCGCGGCACGCACGGACCACGCGGAGTGCGATCTCGCCACGGTTGGCAATAAGGATTTTATCGAACATGGGTTCGCCCTTATTCGATGATCAGGAGCGGAGCGCCGAACTCGACCGGCGAGCCGTCGTCGACAAGAATACGCTTGATCTTGCCTGCCTTGGGGGCGGGGATCTGGTTCATGGTCTTCATGGCTTCGATGATGAGCACGGTGTCGCCTTGCGCTACGGTGTCGCCAACTTTGACAAACGGCGCCGCGCCGGGTTCCGAGGCGAGATAGGCGGTGCCAACCATCGGTGAGGTCACAGCACCGGGGTGCGACGCAGGATCATCGTTCGAAGCGGCAGCAGCAGGGGCAGCAGAAGCTGCGGCAGGGGCGGCAGCAATCGGAGCCGCTGCTGCGGGAACGGAAACTTGGGTGACGACTTGTGTCTGACGGCTTACGCGGACGTTCAGGCTATCGTTGTCGCCATATTCACGCTTGACCTGAAGCTCGGTCAGATCGTTTTCACGCAGAAGCTCGGCCAACGCCTTGATAAAGCTTACATCGTTATCGTGATTTTTGTTGCTCATGTGTTCCTCGGCCATTGCCTGTTACGCTTTGCTGCCCATTTAGTGGAACCAATCCAGGACAGATGTGACAGCGCTTATACGCTAACAATATCTGGGAGAAAAGCATTGCGTTCACGCAAAATGACGCTTGGGCAAGCAAGATTGTTGCGCAGTGGATCGCTTTCTGTCGGCTTTACCCCAAGGAAAAGGCCCGCCGAGGCGGGCCTTTGCACTTTTATGGCCCCCTTTTGGAAGGGGGCCGTATTGGCGCTTAGCCCTTCGCGTATAGCGAGTTAGCAATAAGTTCTTCCACAACTGACGGGTCAGCGAGAGTTGAGGTGTCTCCTAGGCTGCCTGTGTCGTTCTCGGCGATTTTGCGCA
>JAYPUF010000029.1:0-24444 GCA_038133925.1 Marivivens sp.
CTCGACCTTATCCATCAGCATTTCCGGCGTCAGCCAAGCAAAGGTGATTTCCTTGATCTCGGGGATGGTGAAGTCTTCGGGGTGAGCTTCGTAATAGGCTGTCAGATCAGCCTCCGTCGGCTCAGCGATGGGCGCGGAAATGAGAGCCGGATCAATCACTGCATAGGTGACATCGCGGCGCTCTGCGACATAGTTCAGTAAAAGATCGGTATAGGCTTCGCTTGGGGAAACGCCGCCTATGATAGCAGCCTGAACCATGGTGCGAGACATTTCTTCGCGAAGGCTGGTTTCAAATTCACTCTCGCTCTCGCCAATTCGCTTGAGCGCGTCGCCATAAGCCGTGCGATCGAATTTGCCGTCAAAGCCTTGGAATGCCGAGATGTTCAGAACTTGCTCGCGCACGCGCTCGTCACCGACCGAAAGGCCAAGCTCTGAGGCTGCGTTATCCAGAACACGCTGGTTCACAAGGTCATTGAGGACTTGGCGGTCCAGTCCAAGCGATTGCGCCTGAGTGAAGCTCACTGTTGTGCCGACCTGAGCGGAGAACGCGTTCAGCTGTTCGCTCAGAGTGCGATAATAGCGATTGATCGAGATGTCTTTTTCGCCAACCGTGCCAAGGCGCGTTGCACTTCCTGTCAGGTTCACAGTGCCAAAGCCCATGAGACCTACGAAAAGTAAGCCAAGGATGATCCATACGAAGACCTTGCTACCCTTGCTCGCTGCCATGCTACTTGTCCTTTAATACGTGTTCTGCCGAAGCTCCGGCTGCAACTGAATAAGCGGTCAGAGAAGGGGGTGCAAGGTCAGAGCGATAGGGACTCAAGCCGGTCAAAGAGTGAGGCAATACCGCTGCGGTCCACGTTTGCAAAAGCAATGCGGAGCTGGCGACCCGCGCTTGGGTGATTTTCAGGCATGAACATCGTGCCCGGAAGCAAAAGAACTCCGATCTCATTTACCAGTTTGGGCGCAAGTTCATTGCTCGGGAAGTCGAACGGGTGTTCGACATAGGCAAAATACGCGCCGCATCCAAGAATCTTCCAACCTTTCGCTTCTAGTCGAGGAAAGTGTTCTTCGATGGCTTTGCGCCGATCTAGGATTTCGGCGCGCTCACCTTGGAGCCATTCATCAAGATTGCGCATCCCCCAAAGAGCCGCCCTCTGGCCAAGCTGGTTGGCACAGATTGTGACGGTGTCGAGGAACTTTTCCACTTGGGAAAGTCGCGATTGCGAACAGCAGATGGCACCCACGCGGTGACCCGTCAATCTGTATGCTTTTGAAAAGGAATAGAGCTGAATTAAGGTGTTTTTCCAGTCAAAATGTTCGAAAAGTGAATGTGGGGCCTCATCACGACTATCAAAGTCGCGATAGGTTTCATCCAGAATAAGGGCAAGTCCTCGCGCCTTGCACAGCTCATAGAATGCCGCAACTGTCTCGGCTGGATATTCCGCGCCACCTGGATTGTTTGGAGTGACGAGAACGATGGCTTTCGTGCGCGGGGAAATCAGCGCCTCAGCGGTAGAGACATCAGGAATAAGGCCCGCGCCCGTTTCCAAAGGCACAGTTTTCACGCCTGCCATATCAAGCCACATGCGGTGGTTAAAGTAATACGGGATCGGCAGGATCACCTCATCGCCTTCGGCACAAAGCGTTGCAATGGTCGCAGCGAATGCTTGGTTGCAGCCCGAAGCGATCGCAATATTCGCGCTTTCGACCTTGCCTTTGTAGAGACGCGACCAGCGCGCGGCGACTTCGGCCCTCAATTCGGGAAGGCCAAGCACAGGTCCATAGAGATGGGCGGTCGGATCGGTTTTGATGATCTCGGCCATTGCCTCAAGCATTTGCGGCGGCGGCGGCGCAACGGGCGCGGCCTGAGATACGTTGATCAACGGGCGATCCGCAGGGAAAGTGGCAGCCTCAAGCCAACGGCGGGCTTCCATCACGGGTGGCGGAAAAGTGGCTTCGGTGCGGGTGGTCATGCGTCTCTCCCATTTGTCTTGGGCGCACTGTCGCCAGACAAATAGGGAAATGCAATTGGAAACGGTGTCTTAACTCAAAGAGCTTCGGCGGTTTCGAGTTTTTCCAGAGCCGCCATCCAGAGCGCTTCGGCCCGTGATAGGCCATCCATGATCTCGGCGTATTTGCGGTTCCAAACCTCCAATTCGCCGACCTTGTCCGACTCGTAGAGATCAGGATTGGCAAGCTTTGCCGCAAGTTTCTCCTGCATTTCGACGATCTTGTTGTAGCGCTCTTCGGATTTGCGCACCTCTGAACGTAGAGCAAGGATTTCGTCGCGGCTGGGTTTCGGCGCTTTGGGCTTTTCTGCCTTTTGCTTTTGCTCGGGTTTATCCACGCTGAGGAGCATCTTGCGATAGGCTTCGAGGTCTTCCTCATAGGGCGCGACGCGGCCATCTTTAACAAGCCACAAGCGGTCCGCCACAAGGCTGAGAAGGTGCATGTCGTGGCTGACGAGGATTACCGCACCGGTATAGGCGGTCAGCGCTTCAACGAGTGCTTCGCGGCTCTCAATATCAAGGTGGTTGGTCGGTTCGTCGAGGATCAGAAGATGCGGCGCATCGAGTGTCGATAGAAGGAGCGATAGACGCGCCTTTTGACCACCCGAAAGACGACCGACCTCGGTCTCGGCTTGCGCGGCCATGAGGCCAAATCCTGCAAGACGCGCACGAAGCTTGGCTTGACCTTCCTCAGGGCGTTCGCGAAGGAGGTGCTGAAGCGGGGTTTCCTCGACCCGCAGTTCGTCCACCTGATGCTGGGCAAAGAAGCCGATGCGGAGCTTGGAGGACGTGACCATCGACCCGCTCATCTTTTCCAGTCGGTTGGAAAGAAGCTTGGCTAGGGTCGATTTACCCTCACCATTGCGGCCAAGAAGTGCAATTCGGTCGTCTTGGTCGATGCGCAGGTTCAAACGGTCAAGGACCACGCGGTCCCCATAGCCCACGGACGCACCTTCCATCGAAATGATCGGCGGCGAAAGTTCTTCGGGAGAGGGGAAGGTGAAAACGGTGCGGGCCGCATCTTCGGGCACACGGATGGTTTCCATCTTTTCCAGCATCTTAACGCGCGACTGAGCCTGTTTTGCCTTGGACGCTTTGGCTTTGAAGCGGTCTACAAAGCTTTGAAGGTGGGCACGTTTGGCTTCTTGCTTCCTCGCGGCTTGGGCCATGAGGGCACGCTTTTCCGCACGTTGGCGCGCAAAGCTGTCGTAGGTGCCGGTATAGAAGGTGAGCTTCTTATCCTCGAGATGCAGGATGCCGCCGACAGAACGGTTCAGAAGTTCGCGGTCGTGCGACACGATCAAGACCGTATGAGGGTATTTGACCAGATAGGCCTCGAGCCAGAGAGCGCCTTCGAGATCGAGATAGTTGGTCGGTTCGTCGAGGAGGAGGAGATCAGGTTCCGAAAACAGAACCGCCGCCAAAGCCACGCGCATACGCCAGCCACCCGAAAAGGCGGAGCAGGGCATTTTCTGCTCGTCATCAGTGAAGCCTAGACCTTTGAGGATCGAACTGGCCCGCGCTTCTGCGGACCAAGCGTCGATATCTGCCAAACGCGTCTGAATTTCAGCAATCCGCGTCGGATCAGTTGCCGTCGCCGACTCTGCCAGAAGTGAGTCGCGCTCGGTGTCGGCCTTTAGCACCGTGTCGATGAGCGAGACCTCATTTCCCGGAACTTCCTGAGATACGCCGCCGATCCGCCAGCCGCGGGGGATCTCGATCTCGCCTGTGTCGAGGTGGAGTTCTCCTCGTATCATCTTGAAAAGAGTGGTTTTCCCAGTTCCGTTGCGACCAACGAGGCCGACCTTGTGGCCGGTGGGAATAGTGGCGGTGGCGTTCTCGATCAGAACGCGGCCGTCGATGGAATAGGAGATATCTTTGATCCTGAGCATGGCTGTTGCTTGCCTCATGCGCGGGGCGCGGTCAATCACGGCTTTTCAAGTAAGCCGCGCCATGTTAGGGCAGCGCCAATTCCAACATCGGGAGCAACCGCTCCCTGCTGAAATGAGGCTTAGACATGGCTACTGAACGCACTCTCTCGATCATCAAACCCGATGCAACCAACCGCAACCTGACCGGCAAGATCAATGCAAAGTTCGAAGACGCAGGTCTTCGCATCGTTGCACAAAAGCGCATCAAGCTCTCGATGGAGCAGGCTGGCAAGTTCTACGAAGTTCACGCTGCTCGCCCGTTCTATGGCGAACTGTGCGAATTCATGGCTTCGGCTCCTGTTGTTGTTCAGGTTCTCGAAGGCGAAGGCGCAATTGCTAAGAACCGCGAAGTAATGGGCGCAACTAACCCTGCTGATGCAGCTGCTGGCACCATCCGCGCTGAGTTCGCTCTTTCGGTTGGCGAAAACTCGGTTCACGGCTCGGACGCTCCCGAGACCGCTGCTCAGGAAATCGCATTCTTCTTCTCGGGTCTCGAACTGGTCGGCTAATCGCTCGACTTGACCTGAAACGAATGACCGCCCGCATGTGCCAGCATGCGGGCGGTTTTCTTTTTGATAAATGACTTTAAGGCTCAGTCGCGGGCAATAATGTAGACCGCATGGACGATACCGGGGATATAGCCACAGATCGTAAGCAGAATGTTGAGCCAGAAATGTTTGCCGAAACCGACTTCGAGAAAAACACCCAGAGGCGGCAAAATCACGGCGGCGATAATACGGATCAGATCCATGGTTGAATGCCTTTCGTTTAATTAAAGGCCCAACTCGGATCTGGGGAAATTGTTCCGTATTTAAACCATTACCCCGATATTACGAAGCTCTCGGATCAGCGCAGAATCGCCGCTTGAGTTTTCTTTGAGTGCGTCAAAGCGGACGCGAAGGCGATCCTTTTCCACGCCTGTGCAATCGTTCCAAGACCGCCCTTGAACCGCCATCTCAAGCGCGTAATAGCCAATGAAGTGGGGGCGGATACCATTCTGCATCATACGTGCATAGGCCTCATGAGCGCCAATCGCGTGCAGTTGCGCGCTGGTCGTAACGCCCGCTGCGATCAGCTGCGCTGCAACAGCGTCGCCTATGCCCCTAATTGTCTTTAAGTCCGATTCCATTTTGGCATACTAAACCTAAAGCTGCCGCTGGTCAGGGTAATTCTAAGTTGGTGGCGTGCCAAAGATTTCTACTGCCTGCTCTGGGTGGCTTGCGTAATAGTCTCGGAGGAAGGCGTGAATGAGGTCGACTTCTAAAGGTTTGGGAAGCACGATCGAGGCGCCAGCCGCAAAGAAATCGCTCATTTCTTCGCCGACCGTTGCAGCTGTAAGACCGATGATCGGTTTGTCGTAGCCCTCTTCCCGAAGTTTGGCGCAAAGCTCGTCACCTGCCATTTGCGGCATGAAAAGATCACTGATGATCAAGTCAGGCTTGTAGGTCTTGAGCGCCTCGAGTGCGTCCACGCCGTTTGCAGATACGCGGATTTCGCGCACGATTTTTCGAAGGCGACTTTCGACGACTTGCGAGACAAGTCTATTGTCTTCGACCAAAAGAACCTTAATGCGGCTGAGGTCCAAGGGTGACTCAACCTCGTCTTGCAGCAAATGCGCGGTATCTTCGACCATAAGTGGGGCAGGGATCGAGATGCGGTAACCGGCACCTCCCTCGGCGGGATGAAAGAACTTCACCTTGCCCCCCAGAACTTCGGCAGAGATTTTTACGATATAGAGGCCAAGTCCGCTACCATCGACGCGGTTTCGCGGGTCGTCGTTGCCGCGCTGAAAGGGTTCAAACAGGCTTTCGATCTTATCCTCATCGATCCCAACGCCATTGTCAGTGATCGTCCAGACGGCATGTTCCATCTGCCGCTCACCAAGCACTTCGGTGGTATAGTGGATTACAACGCGCGATCCGCGCGAATGCACAATTGCATTTCGAAGAACGTTCCCAAGGATTTGCTTGATCCGTGTCGCATCGCCCATTCGCTTGGACTGCGCGCCCTCGCCAAAAGTAAGGCGCACGTCAAAGCCCGCATCTCGGGCTTGAAAGGCAAAAGTGTTGCGAACAGAGGTCGTGATCTCCTCTGCATCAAATGGTTTGAGGTTAATCGGAAGGTTTTTTTCGGGGTTTACCGCCTGACGCATGTCGTTGAGCACGTTCAACAGGTGATCCGTTGCGTCCTTGAGATTTTGCTTGGTCTGAACCACATCCCCATTGGCGTCGAGATCATCAATCAGCATGGAAATCACCGCGGCGGGGCTGCGGATTTCATGCGAGATGATCGAGAACATCTGGGACATCTTTTCAGAGCGATATTCGAGCTCGTCCAAAGTATCCGAGAGCGCTTGTTCTTTGTTGTGGTCTGCTGTCACATCAATGGCCAGTCCATAAATCATGGGCTGCCCGTTGTTGTTCAACTCGTTCCAGAGAAACAAGCGGATATAGTAAATCTCGGCCGCATCCGTTCGCTGAAATCGCGCGAGAATATCGTTGGCTTCGTTGGGGCCATAATAGAGGATATTGCGCAATTCGGTTTGCTCGCTTTTTGGAAAGCGCTGCATCAGAGTGCCAAGGTCCATTTTGGGTGGGGCATCAAAGATCTTTTGAGTTACGGCATCAAAACGGATCTGACGGGCGTCAACGTTTACCGAAAAGAGCCCGACGTTTGCAAAATTGCGCACTGCGTTAAGGCGGCGAAGACTGGAGTTCCGCTGGTAATTCATGTGGTTGAAGTAGCTGCGGAATGTCAGGCTTAGTCCAGCGATCGCTAGGATGACCGTTGAATAGTTTAGGATCGATTGATTGAGTGGATCTTTAGGTGGTTCGGTGCCAATGGCATAACCAGTCAAACCCGCGATGAGTGGCACGCCGATCAAGATGGACAGTGGTGCGTATCGCACATTCGCGCTTTGCGCCACGATTGCCACCAGAAGGGCAATTTCCAATTCAGGTATGATCGTCAATCCGGCCTTATAGAGCCCAAGGTAAACGATGAAGATACTCGACAGGGCAATAATGTTCGGCAGGTAACGGACGCGTGGTCGTTGGATCATTGCGATCAAGAAGGCCGTTACAGTGACGCCGCCAAGCGCAACACGGCGGTAAGTGATCGACCAAAGGTCATCGTCAAATCCGATGGCAGCTCTTAGGGATGTCGCGAAATCCGTGTTCGAGCGTTGAAGAAAGACGACCACGAAGAAGAAGAGCGTTGTAAAAACAACCTGTGTCGCCACCGCGACGATCAGATCAACCGTGATTGGCGATCTGTACTTTTTCAATTCGGTGAAAAGGGCTCTGATCGAGAGCACCGTGATCATACAGACGCCAAGGTTCATAAAGAAGAACGTTGAAACGATCTCTCCTCGAGACCATTCTTCGCCAACCTGAGGCGGTAGGCTCCAAATATCAAAGCCAAGAGGCGCAAAGTAGGTCGCGATATAAACCGCAAGTAGCACGTACCAATAACGCAACGGGAACACCATGCCGCCCGCGATGATGACGAGATGAGCGCCGCTTGGGAAAAGGCTCAAGGCAAGATTATTGGTGAAGAACTGGCTGCCGCCGAGCGTGAGGCAAGTCTGCCAAAACGCTATCATAATGAGAGAATAGATAGATAGGCGAAGCGGCCAATGCTCGAATGCACGGCGCATCCCATCAATGTGAGAGACTTCAAAGTCACGAAAAACAAAATTGTCGTTCAGGATATGGCCCATTTGCCCTGACGACAGGTGCTTACGCGTCTGTTCTAGGTGTTGTTTTTCCTGAGAAGTCAATTTTGACCTTTCTGGTAGTGCGAAGTGTTAGCATATGGGGTAACCTGCCTAATCGATCAGTTGAATTGGGAATTAGGCTATTGGTTATATCCTAAAGGATATGTCGCGCAGATGACTTGTCGGTCAGATTGCTTTACTGTGTCTTACTAACCTAGTTTCGTATGGGTTGTGGCGCAAACTCATTTCATGATTTTTGCGGGTATTTTAAGCACTGGAAATCTGGTGACTATCTGGGCTTTGGCTAATTTTTAATCACCGACCCGCTAGGTGGTGAAATTTTTTGCGATTACCTTGAATCTGAGCGGCGTGACTGCTTGCCTTTGTTGCGCATGATGATTTTCGCGGCACAGAGTTGGCCTGCGAGATAATTCGCTCAAGCGTCGCGGGGGGCCACATCCTGGCAGATACCGACCCCCACACGACAACAGCAAAAATGCTGCGCCCCTTCATAGCGCATCCAACCGCTCTTTGCATAGCGAGGGTTGGGCCTGTGACGTTGCGTAGCGGAAAACGGGGATACTATGTTTAAGAAACTCTCTCTTTCTGCTCTCTCTACGGCTGCCATTATTGCAGGTGCAGGTTCAGCCATGGCGCAGGACTGCCCGATAAAAGTTGGTGTGCTTCACTCGCTTTCTGGGACAATGGCGATTTCCGAGACCACGCTTAAAGACACCATGCTCATGCTCGTGGAACAGCAGAACGCCAAGGGCGGTCTCTTGGGCTGCGATCTTGAAGCGGTAGTTGTCGATCCGGCATCCGACTGGCCGCTCTTTGCGGAAAAAGCCCGCGAGTTGCTCACCGTTCATGAAGTGGACGTAATGTTTGGCAACTGGACCTCGGTATCGCGTAAATCGGTTCTTCCGGTGATCGAAGAACTGAACGGTCTTCTCTTCTATCCTGTTCAATACGAAGGCGAAGAATCCTCGAAAAACGTCTTCTATACTGGTGCGGCACCGAACCAGCAGGCCATCCCTGCGGTCGATTACTTCCTCGAAGAACTAGGCGTTGAAAAGTTTGCGCTCCTTGGCACCGATTATGTCTATCCGCGCACTACGAATAACATTCTGGAAAGCTATCTGCAGTCCAAGGGCATCGCCGCTGAAGATATCTTTGTGAACTACACCCCCTTTGGTCATTCCGACTGGGCGACGATCGTTTCGGACGTAAAGGCGCTTGGCGCAGATGGTAAATCGGTTGGTGTAATCTCGACCATCAACGGTGACGCAAACATTGGTTTCTACAAGGAACTCGCGGCCCAAGGCGTTTCGGCCGAGGACATCCCCGTAGTTGCCTTCTCGGTAGGTGAAGAAGAGCTTTCGGGTCTTGATACATCGAACCTCGTCGGTCACCTTGCGGCTTGGAACTACTTCATGTCGGCTGAGACCCCAGAGAATGAAGCCTTCATCTCGGCTTGGCACGAGTTCATTGGTGACGAAGCTCGCGTAACCAACGACCCGATGGAAGCACATTACATCGGCTTCAACATGTGGGCGAACGCAGTAACTGCGGCTGGAACAACTGAGGTCGATGCCGTTCGCACTGCGATGTATGGCCAAGAGTTCCCGAACCTCACGGGCGGTACTGCTGTGATGAACGTAAACCACCACCTGTCCAAGCCGGTTCTGATCGGTGAAATTCGCGCAGACGGTCAGTTCGACATCATCAGCCAGACCGCAGAAGTGCAGGGCGATGCTTGGACCGATTATCTCCCTGAGAGCGCTGTACTGATCTCGGATTGGAAAGACTTGGGTTGCGGTATGTACAATACCGAAACCAAGACCTGTGTTCAGCTGACTTCGAACTACTAAAACCCCAAGGGCAGGGGGCGTGCATCGTTCCCTGCCTTTTCCCCTGAATACCCGCGGCATCGCCGCCCTAAGGAGAGCGCCCATGTTTCGCGCCCTTATTCTCGCTTGTGCCCTGAGCGTCTCGGCACTGACTGTGGCTGCCCAAGATCTCCAGTCCCTACTTCAATCGCATGCAGACGAGGTTGCCAAACCGTCGCGTCGCACAGTTGAAGCCGTAGTGAAGGACCTTGCCCAATCTGGGCTCAATGCTGCTCCCGAATTTCTTTTGCGCTGGCAGAACAAGGACGTCTATCAGAGCAAAGCGGATGGCATGTTCTATTATGTCAGAGGCACTGATCCGCTGACACTCATTGACATTGAAACAGGTGCCGAGGTTGGCTCACTGCCCAAAAGCGAACTGGTGCAGCTTAAGCCCAACGCAGGTGTGCGTGGTGTGCTCGGCGGTGCTTTGGTTCAGTTCCAGCTTTCGGACCCAAATCCCCAAAGCCGAATAGCGGCGCTCGACTCCATTGCCCGTGATCCGAGCGCAGATCAGCTGGCCCCGCTTGCAGCATCCATAGAAGGCGAGACGGATGACGCAATCCTTGCTCGAAAAGAGCGGCTTTTGCAGATCGTGACCGCTCGTTTTAGCAATGATACGGGCGCCAGAATTGCCTCAATCGAGGCGCTTTCGGAAGATGTGAGCGTGGATGTTCGCGCTGTCCTAAACCAACTTCTCGTTTCAACGGATGGCGTCGCCCCTGTTGCACCCGAAGGCAACATCGCACGCATCCGCCGCCCTGGGAAAGATTTCGACGTCGAGGTAGCCTATGCCGAACTCACGGCTGCTGGACTTGCACAACCGCGTATCGCACCTGAGGCACTCAAGGCCGCTTTGATCGCGAATATCGTCGATGGAGAGGTCGCAGGAACGCCGGTCCACCAACTCGATACTAACGAGGCACGGATCAAAGCGTATTCAGCCTTGGCCGAGGTTGGTCTTGTCCCGCCATTTGTATCGGATGAGGTGCGTGATGCCGCGCTGGCGTCGCATGTGTTTTATACCCAATATGCCGAACCAAATGCAGAAGTGACCACCGCAGCACGCGATGCTCTGAATGGCATCGAGACCCGCGTTGGCATCATGCAGATGGCCGACCTGACACTTGATGGGCTGTCTCTTGCGTCGATCTACTTTCTTGCGGCAATCGGCCTTGCCATCACCTTTGGCGTCATGGGCGTCATTAACATGGCGCATGGCGAGTTTATCATGATGGGCGCCTACACGGGTTATGTGATCCAACAAGTGATCCCTGATTATACGATCTCGATCCTTGTCGCGCTTCCTGTGGCCTTTGCCGTCACCTTTGGCGCAGGTGTGACTATGGAGCGTTTGGTCATCCGCCATCTTTACCACCGCCCACTTGAGACGCTCTTGGCGACGTTTGGGATTTCCGTGGCCCTGCAACAACTTGCGAAAAACATATTTGGTACGCAGGCTCGGCCGCTCACGTCCCCCTCGTGGCTCGACGGGGCATTAGTCTTCAATGACGTGGTCTCGATCAGCTACATACGCATCGCGATTTTCGTTCTCGCAGTGCTGTTTCTTGGTCTCATTATCTACATCCTAAAACGCACGCGCCTTGGGCTTGAAGTCCGCGCTGTCACCCAAAACCCCGGTATGGCGGCTTCAATGGGGATCAATCCCGACCGCATCAATATGCTGACCTTTGGCCTTGGTTCGGGGATTGCTGGGATCGCAGGCGTGGCCATTGGTCTTTACGCAAAGGTCACATCTGAGATGGGCGCAGATTACATCGTTCAATCCTTCATGACTGTGGTTGTCGGCGGCGTTGGCAATGTGTGGGGCACGCTCGCGGGCGCATCTCTTATCGGCTTCCTGCAAAAGGGAATCGAGTGGCTTAACCCGTCAAACACTCTTGCTGCTCAGACCTACATGATCCTTTTCATCATCATCTTTATCCAATTCCGGCCCCGCGGCATCGTCGCACTCAAAGGCCGCGCAGCAGGGAACTGAAGCGATGTTGACCAAGTTCCTCACCCGCAACCCTTCGACGCTCTGGTTCCTCCTTGCGCTGGCTCTCTTTACGCTTGGCGTAACGGTTTTATCCGAGGCGACGGGGGCAGGGCTCATTTCGACATCTTTTGTGAAAACGCTTGGCAAGACCCTATGTCTTTGCCTCATTGCCATCGCGATGGATGTGGTTTGGGGCTATTGCGGTATCCTAAGCCTTGGGCATTTCGCGTTCTTTGGGATCGGCGGTTATGCCATTGGCATGTGGCTCATGTATGCCCGCACCGAAGAGATCGTGGCTGGATCGCTCACACAAGGCGTGCTTCCTGCGACTCCAGAGGAAATTTCGGACGCCATCGGCACACAGATATTCGGCGTGGTGGGTTCGTCAGAATTCCCGCTGATCTGGTCTTTTGCCGATAGACTTGGGCTTCAGCTTCTTGCGATCCTGATCGTGCCTGGGCTTTTGGCCCTGATCTTTGGTTGGCTTGCCTTTCGGAGTCGCGTTACGGGTGTTTATCTTTCGATCCTAACCCAAGCGATGACCCTCGCGCTTTCGCTCTACCTGTTCCAGAATGACAGCGGTCTTCGCGGAAACAACGGGCTTTCGGGACTTCAAAACATCCCTGGTCTGTCGCATGTCGGACAGGACGCCCTTTCAATGTGGTTTTTCTGGGCTTCCGCTCTGGCGCTTGCGTTTGGGTATATCCTCTTTGCCTATGTCACTTCGGGTAAAATGGGGAGCGTCATTCGCGCGATCCGAGACAATGAATCCCGTGTGAGGTTCCTTGGCTATCACGTTGAAACATATAAGCTCTTTGTCTTTACGATTACGGCGATGGTTGCTGGTGTTGCGGGGGCGCTTTATTATCCGCAAGCAGGGATCATCAACCCAGCTGAAATTGCGCCTATAGCTTCGATCTACCTTGCGGTTTGGGTGGCCATTGGCGGGCGCGGACGGCTCTATGGCGCGGTGATCGGTGCGGCCTTTGTCTCGCTTTTGTCGTCTTGGTTCACAGGCGGAAGCGCCCCTGACATTAACTTGGGGTTCTACGTGGTGAAGTGGACTGATTGGTGGCTTGTTCTCCTTGGCCTCTCATTCGTCGCAGTTACGCTCTTTTTCCCCAAAGGGATCGGCGGCCTATTCGATTATGTCGCCGTGAACCGACAGGGCGATTTTGGCCCAGATGAAGGGTCTTGGCGTCAAGAGGAGGGCCAGCCATGAGCACTTTGCTAGAAGTTTCGGGCGTATCGGTCACTTTTGATGGCTTTCGCGCGATCAATAACCTCTCCCTACAAATCGGCGAGCCGGAGTTGCGCGCGGTGATTGGCCCGAACGGAGCGGGAAAAACGACCTTTATGGATATCATCACGGGCAAGACCAAACCTGACGAGGGGCGCGTATTGTGGGGGGAAAGGTCCGAGAACCTTCTAGGCATGAGCGAGAGCCAGATTGCGCGGGCAGGGATCGGGCGAAAGTTCCAAAAGCCAACCGTGTTCGAGGCGCAAAGCGTGCGAGAAAACCTCGCGATGGCGCTCAAGAACGACCGAGGGCCCTTTGACGTGCTTTTTTATCGCCGCAGCAAAGCTGACGCGGAACGGATCGAGGAACTTGCCTCTGAAATCGGGCTGTTGGAACATCTGGGCCGCCCATCGGGTGAGCTTTCTCACGGTCAAAAGCAATGGTTAGAGATTGGAATGCTTCTTGCGCAGGACCCTCGGCTTTTGCTTGTGGATGAACCTGCTGCGGGGATGACCCCCGCCGAGCGTGAGCAAACCACAGACTTACTTGTTCGGGCCGCCAAGACCCGCGCGGTCATTGTGGTTGAACATGATATGGAGTTCGTGCGCCGCCTGAACTGCAAGGTGACCGTGCTTCACGAAGGCTCGGTCCTTGCCGAAGGGTCGCTTGACCATGTGACGAAGAACAAAGACGTGATCGACGTCTATTTGGGGCGCTAAGATGCTGGAAATAAAAGATCTCACGCTCAAGTATGGGCAGAGCCAAATTCTCAACGGGATTTCTCTTACGGCCAAGCCCGGCCAAGTGACTGCCGTGATGGGCACGAACGGTGTTGGCAAGACCTCTTTGCTCAAAGCGATTGCGGGACGTCATCCCTATGACAAAGGCACGATCACTTTGGATGGCAAACCTCTTGATCACCTGAGTGCCTTTGGTGCGGCACGGGCCGGCATTGCCTATGTTCCTCAGGGAAGGGAGGTTTTCCCGCTCATGACGGTGCAAGAGAACCTTGAAAGCGGATTTGCCTGCTTGCCAAAGCACGATCACAAAGTGCCGGATAAGATTTTTGACCTTTTCCCGATCCTAAGGGAATTCCTTCACCGCCGAGGGGGCGATCTCTCGGGGGGGCAGCAACAACAGCTCGCTATCGCGCGCGCCTTGATCACGAAGCCACGAGTTCTCCTGCTTGATGAGCCGACAGAGGGGATTCAGCCCAACATAATCCAGCAAATCGGACGCGTTATTGCACAGCTGCGTGACGAAGGCGAAATCGCAGTTGTGCTTGTAGAGCAGTATTTCGACTTTGCATTCGGCCTTGCCGATGAGTTCTTTGCCGTGAACCGAGGCGAGGTTGTCTTGCAAGAATCCAAAACCACGATTGATCGTTCACGTTTGCTGGAGCGGGTTTCGATCTAGCGACTTGACCAAATTTCTGCGTTGCAGCATCCTTGGGCGCACTTGGGGGTAAGTGATGCGCGATATTTTAAAGCGGGTAGAAGACGCTCTTGGCGTTTCGGACGCAACGTCTCTTACAGAGACCGGCAGCGGCGATTTGCCTTCGGCTTTTCCAGTCACCAATTTGGCCTCCGCAACGATTGCTGCTGCTGGCCGAGCGGCGGCACGGCTTTTTGGCGGGGCAGACGTCGCCGTTGATCGTCGCCTTGCGTCCCTGTGGTTTGGAATGACAATTCGTCCCATGGGATGGGAGCTGCCACCCTTGTGGGACCCAATCGCAGGTGACTACGAGACCAAAGACGGCTGGATCAAACTACATACCAATGCCCCCCACCACCGCGACGCCGCGCTCAAGGTTCTCGGGCCGCATTCGTCTCGTGAGACCGTTGCAAAAGCCGTTGCGACTTGGGAGGCGGAGCGGCTCGAAAACGCTATTGTCGAGGCTGGCGGGGTGGCCGCTCAGATGCGTTCTATCGCTGCGTGGAAGGAACATCCGCAAGGGGCAGCGGTGGCAATGGAACCCATTTTCGCTCGGCATGAACGCGGGGAGGGAGGAGGCTGGACGCCCACGGGTTTTGGCCTTTCGGGTCTCAAAGTTCTTGATCTCACGCGCATTCTCGCTGGCCCGATCGCGACGCGGTTTCTTGCTGGGCTGGGCGCAGATGTCCTGCGCATTGATCCCATGATCTGGGAAGAAGGCGCGGTCATTCCAGAGGTTGCTCTTGGCAAACGACTTGCGCGTTTGGATTTAAAGTCTGGAGATGGGCGAAAAGTCTTTTGCAACCTCCTCGCACAGGCAGACGTGATCGTTCACGGCTATCGCCCCGAGGCTCTCTCAAAACTTGGGCTGAGTTCCGAAGAAATGCACGCCATTCGCCCCGGCCTCGTTGAGGTGACGCACAGCGCATATGGGTGGAGCGGCCCTTGGGCCAAGCGTCGCGGCTATGATAGCTTGGTCCAGATGAGTTCAGGGATCGCTCAGCGTGGAATGGCATGGAGAGGTAGTGATAAGCCGCAACCGCTCCCTGTGCAGGCGCTTGATCATGCGTGCGGCTATCTGGACGCGACTGCCGTTCTAGATGGCCTTGCCGTCAGAGCAAAAGAGGGAAAGGGCACGTCGACGCGGCTCTCGTTGGCAAAAGTGGCTGAGGTTTTGATCAGTTCAAGCACGCCAACCCAAGGGACTTTCGAGGCAGAGACAGAGCGTGATCTGTGCGAGACAATTGAAACCACGGATTGGGGTCCAGCGCGCCGCGTTTCTTCACCCCTCACAATCGGCGGAAGGGCACTTGAATGGGCGCGGCCCGCGCGAAAAATAGGGAGTGACAAACCGCATTGGTGACATTTTGCCGGTTTCTGAGCGGTACCGCGTATTTGACTTGGTCAAAACATGTCGCTCTGTCATTAGGGACCTGAAGCAATTGTTTGGTATTTGAATGACAATTTTCTGCAAAGTAAGCGGCGCTATTTTGGGCTGCATTATCGCAAGTTCTGTCGCAGCAGAAACGATTGAGTTTCAGCTTCGTGGATTTGGCGGATCGATCGGGGCAATGAAGGTCACGACCGGAAGCCTCAATGCAGTTGACGCGATCACCGATGGGATGCCGCTTGATACCTTCAATGGGACATTCAAAGCCGAGCGTCGCGGGGACGCTTATGTCGCGGATCGACTTGGAAAAAATGGGAACCGCCGCCTCATTCAAATTGGTTTCAACGGACCTGACGTTGTGAGTGTGTCTGTCGACCCCGCCGAAGATCGAACAGATCTTTCGAATGCGACCGCCGTAGACGAGCCTGTGGAGTCTCCAATGGAGGTTCTTGCAGCGGCGATGAGTGCAAAAATCTGCGGGAAATCGCACACGTTCTACGATGGTCGCCGCATCGTAGACCTGACAATGCAGGGGGCGGCGAAAGAAGGGGAAGAGGGCTTTGTCTGCACTGGGGCCTATCATATTCGTCGCGGGCCTGGGCATGGATCGATTTTGAATATCCGCAATCTACCAATTACGCTCCACTTCCCTTCGGCGACGGCACCTGTCTCGTTGATCGAAACCCGCCTCATGGGATTTGGTCTTTCAGCGGAGCGCAGATAGCGAGTTCTTCAAAGCGATGATGTGCTTCGGATTGGTGTATCAATTCACTTGGTCAGGGACTGCGAGTGGCTTTGAGAGGGGTTTCTTGTTGCCGCACGATACGGTAAATTTAGAGCAAGATGTTTGATTAAGGAATTTTTCGTGCGACAAAGATTTGAAACGCTTCTTGTCGAGCGTGCCCCTTGGTTCTTTGATAAGAAGCCGCACATTTGGGTCTTTCGTGAATTTCTGTCTAAATTGCTTCGGTTAGAGCCAACAATCGAGGTTGGAGAGTCTTATAAAGACCTACCGATCGACCAACTTATGGGCGACCTAAAGAAGAGGCTCGCCAAGAAAGTTTCGATCAAAGGACTTGAGAATATTCCCAAAGAAGGTCCTGTTTTAGTCGTCGCGAACCATCCTACGGGGATCGGCGATGGCATCATCATGGACTATGTGATCTCGCAGGTGCGCACTGACCTTCGCGTTTTCACCAACCGCGATATCCTTAAGGTGCTGCCTCAGTTCGAGGACTTCATCGTTCCTGTTGAATGGCGCGCAAGCAAGCGTTCTGTGGCGACCGTTCGTCAGACAATGGCAGCCTATCGTAAAACCCACGAAGAGCGGCAGATCTGTGTGATTTTCCCATCTGGCCGTATTGCAAAACGCCGAGGGATCACGCTCCATGAACGGGCTTGGATGGCGGGAGCGTTCACCTTTGCCAAAAAGTTCGACGTGCCAATCGTGCCGATCAACATGCAGGCGCGAAACTCTTGGCTGTTTTATCTCTTTGACAAGGTGCACACTAACCTTCGTGACATCACCCTGTTTTACGAGATGTTTAACAAGAGCGAGCAACAGTTCAACATTACGATTGGCAAGGTAATCCAACCTTCTGATCTTCCGGATGATATCGAGGAATGCAGCGCTATCATGCAGGAATTGGTTCTAAACCTTCCTTCGAAGGAGACGCGACTTCCGGGTATCTTACAGGTGAGCAATCTGCCCCTCACCGCTGTGGTCCGTGATGAGGCGGAGCTCAAGAAACTTAATGCTTAGATGAGGCTCGCGAGCGTCTGCTCGAGCTGTTCCCAACCGCCTTTGGTCCAGCCATATCTTTCAAGGCGTTCGGTTGACATAGCGCTTACGGGCTTGGTTTGCCGTTCGGGGAGGGGTGTTAGGGCTCCGGTGAGCGTAGCCACCCGTTCTAAGAGGTCGCGTGTATCAATTGTGATGTCCGAGATGTTGTAGACCCCGCTTGGAGCCTTGCCCAAAACTTCGATCGCGCGGGCGAGGTCAAGCCCATGCACCTCGGTTCCTGCACGCGGGGGCGGGGTGATGCCAGCGGCGAAATCTGCAAACATCTTTGCCCATTTGTTATCCGCTCCGATTGCACCATAAACGCCTGTGGCGCGGATGCTTTGGCCGATGAAATTAGCGTCACTGAGCCGAGCGAGTGCGTCTTCCGCGCGAAGCTTTACCTCGCCATAGAGCGTATCTGGGCGCGGGGTCAGGTTTTCGGTCAAAAGGGTGCCCGCTGGGTAGTCGCCGTAAACGGCACGCGACGACAGAAACACAACTCGCTTTACGCCAGAGGTCTTGGCGGCTTCGAAGAGCGCCACGCTGCCGTCCAAGTTGGTGCGCGTGAAGCCCTCTGGATCGTTGCCTTCGCCGCCGCGATAGCGCCCGCTGATATGGGAAAATGCGGAATGGATCAAAAGATCAACCCCCGTCAGATCAGGTCGATCCCCGAGGGAATAGCCATTCACACGCGAAAGGTTTTGAACTTCGTGCCCTGCGGCTGATGCCCAACCTACAACGAAGCGACCAACGAGGCCGCTTGCGCCAGTTATGGCAACTCTCATTCGCTTGGACCCTTGAGCGTTGTCACATCGGGAATGTTGTGCCCACTCTCGTAAGCGCGCCAAAGCTCGATCAATGGGCGAAGCTTTTGTGCCTTTTCGTGGTGTTGCCACGGCTTTTCATATTGAAAGTGCAGCACTTTGATCGCTGACCAATCCCAAAGTGCGGGCATCGCAAACCAAACATATTGGAGCGTGTTGTAATAGACGGGCAGCCCATGCCAATCGGGGAAATACGCCTCTAGGAATGTCTGATCTGTGCGCCGCCAAAAGGCATTCGGCACGTCAAGCTGCGCAAGCATGGCGTCGAAAGTTGCCTGCGATGGTCGGGCGGTAAATACGCCGGAATTCATGCGATGGAAGTCCGCAACGCTTTCATACACATTGGGGGCGGCACAGAACTCTGGGTACTCAAAAAGTTTGTCGATGCTCTGAAGCACCAGCGTGTCCGCATCTAGAAAAACACAGGCCTCATAGTCGAGCTGCCAGAGCCGCAACTTGCAGAAGTTATCAAGCGGCGTGTGAAACGAAGGCTTGGTGCCTTTGGTAAAGGGCGCGTTGGCGTGGAGCGTGTCGCGGGCATGTGCGGCGTTGAAGGCGTCAGAGGTTGGCAGAAGCTCTGTCGCAACAAGACGCGCTCCGAGTGCACGAAGCGGGGCGAGGGATGCCTCATTCACGCCGCCGGTGTGCAGGACCACAACGTCCGCCGATGTCCCAGAAAGCGTCAAAGAACGCACCAAAGCTTTGGCTCCAAGCGCAAAATCCGCATTGGTCACCAATGTGACAAAGGCGCGAGATGATCGCGCCTCGCGTTCTGGCGTAAGGCCGTTCATGACACCGACTTGAGACGTTTGCCTTCGGGGTCGGTTTCGACCCGTTTGGAAATGTCTTTCGTCCATGCTGAAACGGCAGGGACGCGCTTGCGGTCGATACGGTGCTTGTATTTCTTGGCGACTTCAACAACTTCGGTCAGAAGCCCCTCAGCGAGTGTCGTGGGCTTGAGGCCAAGCGCGAGAAAACCGTCATTCTTGACGATAAGGTCATTCTCCGCCGCTTCTTTGCGGGGGTTGGGGAGATAGGCAACCTTTGCACCTGTTAGTCCCGCAACCATCTCGGCCAAGTCGCGCACGCGGTGCGTTTCGGTCATCTGGTTAAAGATTTTCACACGTTCGCCTGCCTTTGGCGCGTCCTTAAGCGCAAGCTCGATACAGCGCACGGTGTCTTGAATGTGGATGAAGGCGCGTGTCTGACCGCCGGTCCCATGCACGGTCAGGGGATAGTCGATTGCCGCCTGAATGAGAAAGCGGTTCAGCACGGTGCCGTAATCTCCATCATAGTCGAAGCGATTGATAAGCTGCTCGTGGCGGCGTGTCTGATCGGTGTGCGTGCCCCAGACGATCCCTTGATGAAGGTCGGTGATCCGCAAGCTATCATTCTGGGCATAGAACTGGAACAGGATCTGATCGAGCGATTTGGTCATGTGATAGATCGAACCGGGACGCGTGGGGTAGAGGATTTCAAGATCAGCCTTGCCACCGTCATGCTTTTCAACCTCGACGTCGAGATAACCCTCTGGGATTGCGGCCCCCACGGTCGAATAACCGTAAACGCCCATCGTCCCGAGGTGAATGAGATGCGCGTCGATCCCCGTTTCTACCATTGCGGTCAATAGGTTGTGGGTCGCACCAACATTGTTGTTCACGGTGTAGGTTTTGTGGATATCGGACTTCATCGAATAGGGCGCGGCGCGTTGCTCGGCGAAATGAATGATCGCATCAGGACGCTCGGCAGCAAGCCATTGGCGCAGACGCTGATAGTCTTTGGCGATATCGAGAAGGTGGAAGTAAAGCGTTTCGCCCGACACTTCTTTCCAGATACGGCAACGCTCTTGGATAGAGTCCATCGGCGTGAGCGACTGAACGCCAAGCTCGGTATCAATCCAGCGTCGGCTCAAGTTGTCTAGAATATGGATTTCATGGCCTGCGTTCGAGAGATGAAGCGCGGTCGGCCATCCACAAAAACCGTCACCACCGAGAACTGCAATTTTCATAATCTTCCCAATACTTTTCAAATGAATGCAAGCATAGGGTTAGCGGCCTCAATGACATGTGTCATCGAGATTTTTGTATCAATTTTGTAAAATTGGCAGGATTTTGCCAATTTTATTGGATGTGATAGTGTATCAATTGTGTTTGTTTGGGGGCTGGGACCCCCTGCCAAGTCTAGGCGTATGCCTCGTCAAAGGCCTCGGCCATTGCTTTGGCGCGGGTGCCCACCTCGGATGAAGAGAGGCCGGGGGTGTAAAGACTGGTCCCGATACCAAAACCCTGTGCACCTGCTTTGCGCCAATCGGCAAAGTCACTTGGCCCAACTCCGCCAACCGCGTAAATCGGAGTTTGCGATGGCAATACCGCGCGAATTGCTTTGAGCCCGTCAGTGCCAAGTTTGAAGGCAGGGAAAATTTTGAGCCCGTCAGCGCCTGCACGCAGGGCAGAAAAACACTCGGTCGGGGTCAAAACACCGGGGTAGGAGAGAAGACCCTGTGCCTTGGTCTCGCGGATGACATCAGGGTTTGCGTCGGGCGACACCACCATCCGTGCACCGATTTCTGCGAGGCGGCGCACATCGGCGGTGGTAAGCACAGTACCCGCCCCAATGAGAGCTGCGTCGCCGGCGTGTTTGACCATGCGGGCGATGCTGTCAAAGGGGTCGGGCGAATTGAGCGGCACTTCTATCTTGGTGATGCCGTTTTCAATCAGAGCATCCGTGATCTCAAGACATTCGTTCGGGGTTAGGCCGCGCAGAATGGCGATAATTTCGCGGGTCATTTGGAGTCCTTAAGGCTGAGATAAGCAGAGGCAAGCCCCGCGAGTGTCGTGGGGCCAGAAGGAGCAAGGCGAGCCATCGCCCCTTGGGACTTGAGCGCAGAGAGGTAGGCCTCAGCGAGTTTGTTCTCCCCAAGGATTACAACATCTTGGCCAAGCCAGTATGGTTTAGATGCTGCCAGTTCAGCGCCAACCAAAAGCCCTGAGAGGCGCGAGCGCACGGATGCAGGGTCAAGCCCGTGCAATAGAGTTTCGGCGCGGAGCGAGAAGAGATCGCCAAGCGCCGTGGCGGGTGTGGAAATGGCGCGCGAAACGGCCTCGTCGAACACGTCCGCATTCCAACCTTCGCCCATGGAGTGTTTGATCACCGTATTTTCGCTTAGGGCCGCGAAAACTTCGCCTGTCATAAAGGTACGGAAACTGACGATTTCATTCGCACTGATGTGTACCCATTTGCAATGTGTCCCCGGAAGGCAGATCACGCCGTCGAATTTTGGTTCGCTTGCAAGGAAACCTTTGATTTGGGTTTCTTCGCCGCGCATGACATCTGCTGGTTTGTCCTGGGAAACACCAGGGAGAATATGAACCGAAAGACGCGCATCCTTGGTCGCCACTTTTGTGGCGGATAGGGTAGAGGGCGGCTCGCAAGGGGTCTTTGCATAGGGCGCTTCTTGCCATCCCTGACGCGCTCCCGCCATGCCGCAAATGACAATGGGGGTCACGCGGTCTTCAGGCAGGGCACTGCCAATTAGGTCAAGCAAAGTTGGCTCATAGTCTGCGGGCGTGAGCTTTCCCATTCCATTGGGCGAGCTGTGAGAGGCAAGAACGGCCCCGTCATCGCTCATGAGCCAAATACGGAGCTGAGATGTGCCCCAGTCAACGGCAATCCAATCGGGCGCGCTCATCCTGTCACCACTACGCCGCCGTCAATGACAAGCGACTGACCTGTCATCATTTTGCTGGTCTTTGATGCGAGGAAGAGAACGCCGTCCACGATATCCTGCGGCTCCAAATGATCTTTGAGGCACTGCCGACCCAGATGCTCGGCGAGACCTTCAGGCGTTGCCCATTTATCAAGCTGTTTTTGCGTCAGAACCCATCCGGGGGCGAGCGCATTAACACGGATACGGTCAGGGCCGAATTCACGCGCCATCCCGCGCGTCATGCCATTGATGCCTGAATTGGCGGTCACATAAACGGGGTACTGGCTGTTGCCCATCATATAGCTGATCGAACTAAAATTGATGATAGAGCCAAAGCCTAGCTCTTTCATTTGGGGCACAGCGGCTTGGATCGCGAAGAAGTACGCCTTGAGGTTTACAGCAATGAGATCGTCCCATTGTTCTTCGGTGACAGTTTCGGTCGTATGACGAAGATCATTGGCTGCGTTATTCACAAGAACCGAGATCGGACCGTGCGCGTCTTTGGCGTGTCCAATAGCAGCTTTCAAAGCAACCGTATCTGTGATGTCGCCTTGGATAAAGAGCGGGCGGGTGCCCGTTTCAGCTTCCATCCGGTCCACAAAGTCGCTCGCATCCGAACGTCCGATAAAGGCGACCTTTGCCCCTTGGCGCAGGAACCCTTCGGTGAGTGAGGCGCCGATGCCAGAGCCGCCCCCTGTGATAAAGACAGACGCTCCGTCTAGATCGTGAAATGTAGCGGTCGGGATCATGGACTTCCTCACCTCTTGTCTCAAATAATGAAACACGTTATCGAATAATGGAATTTGGCCTCAAGGCCGCGACAGAGTCAAGGTGAAACACATGCCCGAAGGAACCGTCGGCAAAGCAATGTCGGTGCTTGAACTGGTGGCCTCCAAAGGACGGCCGGTGCGTTTGATCGATCTACAGGATGAAGTTATTTATCCCAAAGCAACACTCTATCGGTTGCTGCAATCCTTGGTGAAAGAGGGACTTCTTAACTTTTCGCAACAACGGCAGACCTATACGCTTGGGCTACGGCTCGTGCGGCTCGCCCATAATGCGTGGTCGCAAAGCTCACTCGGTCCCGCGGCGCGGCCTGTGATCGAGGCGCTGGCGACTGAGCTGGGCGAAACGGTGCATTTGGCGCAGCTGGATCAGGGGCAAGTGCTTTATGTCGATAAGCGTAACGCAACGCGTCCCATCGAGATGTATTCGCAAGCGGGGAAGGTCGGCCCAGCCTATTGCACAGGCGTGGGCAAGGCGATGTTGGCGTTCCTCGGAGAGGCAGAGCTTGCTGCTGCACTCAAGCGACAGGCCTTTTATCGTCACACGGTTCACACGATTACCGATGAAGAAGCGCTCCGATCTGAATTGGCGCACATTCGAGCGGAGGGCGTTTCGTATGACCGAGAGGAGCACGAGAGGGGCATCATCTGTATTGCCGTGCCGATCCTGACAGGCCCAGGGCGGCTGATCGGTGGAGTGTCGATTACTTCGTCAGTTCAGCGCCATTCACTCGAAGACCTCAGGGCTTTTCAGTCGCCGTTGCAGCATGCCGCGACGAAGATCGCGAGTGATGCCGAGGCTTGGCTCTTTCCAGCCTGACCAAACGAAAAGAGCAGGCCTAGGCCTGCTCTTTCCAATCCCATTTTCAAAGGCAATTAGCCGATGATTGCGTTCAGCGTTGCCGAAGGGCGCATGACGGCTGCGGTTTTGGCAGCGTCGAGAAGGTAGTAGCCACCGAGATCAGCGGGCTTGCCTTCGGATGCGTGGATTTCCGACAAGATTGCGGCTTCACCCTCAACAAGGCCCTTTGCAATCGGAGCGAAGTGCGCGGCAAGTCCTGCGTCTTCGGTCTGTGCTGCCATTGCTTCAGCCCAGTAACGCGCGAACCAGTAGTGCGAGGTGCGGTTATCGTTTTGACCAACGCGGCCCTGCGGCGAGTTGCCATTGATAAGCAGCTTTTGGATCGCCTCATCGATTGCCTTGGCGTAAACGCCTGCTTTTGCTACGCCGCGCACATCTGCGAGGAACGCAAAGCTTTCACCAAGCGCACAGAATTCACCGAGCGAGTCCCAACGCAGGTGGCTCTCTTCGAGAACCTGCTGAACGTGCTTCGGTGCGGTGCCGCCAGCACCTGTTTCAAACAGACCGCCGCCCTGCATCAGCGATACGATCGACAGCATCTTGGCCGAGGTGCCGAGCTCGAGGATCGGGAAGAGGTCGGTGAGGTAGTCACGCAGAACGTTACCGGTGATGGTCACAACGTCTTTGCCTGCGACCATGTTCTCAAGCGTCCAACGCGTCGCTTCGCGCGGAGCCATGACCGGAATGTCAATGCCAGCGGCTTTGAGCGCCGGTTGCACATATTTGATCAACTCGGCATCGTGAGCGCGGTTTGCATCAAGCCAGAACGCACCGAGACCTGTTGCTTTGACGCGGCGGACGGCAAGGCGGATCCAGTCGTCAATCGGTTCTTTCTTAACGGTAGCCGAACGCCAGATGTCGCCCTTTTCGA
>JAYPUF010000030.1:0-6887 GCA_038133925.1 Marivivens sp.
GCCAGAAGGTTCATCGAAGCAAGGTTACAAGCCGTATCGTCAAGGAACATATATTCCGAACACGGGTTGGAGCCACGGATTGCGCCGTCTTCAGGACATGTGTGCCAAGAATTAACGGTATCGTGGAACTGGATGCCCGGATCAGCACAGGCCCAAGCGGCGTGACCAACCTGATCCCATAGATCGCGCGCCTTGATCGTCTTGGATACGGTGCCGTCCTTGCGGTTGATCAGGTTCCAGTCGGCGTCTTCACGCACGGCCTTGAGGAAACCGTCGGTAACGCGGATCGAGTTGTTCGAGTTCTGACCCGAAACGCTCGAATAGGCTTCGCTGTCCCAATCCGTGTTGTAAGTCGGGAATTCGATGCTCGTATGACCCTGCTTTGCATAGTCGAGCACGCGCTTGATATAGGTCTCGGGGATCGCGACCTTTTTGGCTTCGCGAACAGCGGCTTTGAGACCCTCGTTTACATTGGGGTCATAGGCGTCAGCTTCAGCGCCGTCCCATGCCTTGATCGCTGCGAAGATACCGTTAAGCTTTTGCTCGTGCATCTTGGAACCGGCCACGATGGACGCGACCTTTTGCTCTTCGATGACCTTCCAGTTGATAAACTCTTCGATATCGGGGTGGTCGGCATCGACGATTACCATCTTTGCCGCACGGCGCGTCGTGCCGCCCGATTTGATCGCACCTGCAGCGCGGTCGCCAATCTTGAGGAAGCCCATGAGGCCAGACGACTTGCCACCGCCAGATAGCTTTTCACCTTCGCCGCGCAGCGACGAGAAGTTGGTGCCCGTGCCGGAGCCATATTTGAAGAGACGTGCTTCGCGGACCCAAAGGTCCATGATTCCGCCCTCGTTTACAAGGTCATCAGCAACGGACTGAATGAAACAGGCGTGCGGCTGTGGATGCTCGTATGACGACTTTGACTTGGTCAGAACGCCCGTTTCGTGGTCCACATAGTGGTGACCTTGCGCCGGACCATCAATCCCATAGGCCCAGTGAAGGCCTGTGTTGAACCACTGCGGCGAGTTAGGCGCAGCACGCTGCGTCGCAAGCATGTGACGCATTTCATCAAAGTAGGCGCGCGCGTCTTCTTCGGTGCTGAAGTAGCCGCCCTTCCAACCCCAATAGGCCCAAGCCCCTGCAAGTCGATCGAACACTTGCTTGGCGGAAGTCTCACCGCCCATCTCGGCGCCATCAGCGGGAACCGAACGCCAGAGGAATTCTGGAACGCCTTTTTCCTTCACGCGCTTGAGAGCAGAAGGAACGCCTGCCTTGCGGAAATACTTCTGCGCGATCACGTCGCTCGCCACTTGGCTCCACTTAGACGGGATTTCGCAGTTATCGAGCTTGAAGACGACGGTGCCGTCGGGGTTACGAATTTCGGAAGTCGCAGACTTGAACTCGATATTCGCATAAGCGTCATGACCGGACTTGGTAAAAAGTCGTTCGATTTTCATTCGAATAATGCCCCTGTATCGGACCGTCTAAGGCAGCCCTTTTGTTCAACTTTGCAGCGCAAGTAAGCGCGGCCCCTACACAACCGACCTTAGATCAGGGACAACAAAATATCGGTCGCTCAAAAGCGTTCACTCGGCCCCAAAAGGCAAGTTCATCGAAATTATGTCCCTAACCGACGCTCACTACATTTAGTGGCAACCCCATCGGCCAGCACAAAGTGGCAATCTATGGCTAGTAGGTCAACTTTCTTTTTTGACAAAATCTGGACGAATAAGTCTTGACCACTCCAACTTGAAATACCCGACCGATTCATCCGCAGACTTATACACAGGACTATACTTTTGATTAAAAGTCGGCTGATCGAGAAATGCCTTTAACAGAAACCGCTTAGCACCAAAGGTTGTTGAGGTTCAGGAGAATTCCCGCTCCTCATCAGTTTTTTCCGATGAAAGTTTGAGCGCACCATAAACGTGGAAAAAAAATTGAATGATTGATTGGACAATGAGACCTAGCGCCAAAGCACTTACCCTTAGAAAAAGACAGCCAAGACGGCCCAAGTTCTTCAAATCATACTAAAATCAAGTGAAAACCCCTTCGGCGCCATACACGCCATGATTGTTCAGCGCTTGAATGGTTTTTTTGGCGGGACGAAAGAATCACACTGGCTACAAATGCCCTGACGCGCGCGTTCAAATGACGACACGGCCAGCAACATGTGCTAACATAGAACATATAGACCACATCAAAGTGGCGAAGACTTGAGGCGCGAAATGATACTACCCCATATTGGAATGCTGTGGATCGGCGGCGATCTAAGCTTTCTTGAAATCCTATGTATCAAGTCGTTCGTGGATGCGGGGCATCCTGTGCACCTTTTCACATATCACGACATCGGCAATGCGCCGGACGGCGTCGATATCCAAGACGCGAAAAACATCCTCGCAGGGCCGCCGTTCCTCAAGTACGAACGAACTGACAGTCTCGCGCTTCACGCCGATCTCTTTCGCCTCCGTATGCTGCAAGCTTTGCCCGGTATGATTTGGGCCGATACTGATGCGTATTGCCTGAGGCCTTGGGTCACTGAGAACGGTCACTATTACGCGTTCCAAGCAGAAAACAGCGTGGCAAGTGGCGTTCTTGCCTTCCCGCCAGAGAGCAAGGCTCTCATCGCGCTTTTGGAGGCAACCAATACAGAGCACCCAATCCCAGATTGGTTCAACGACAAACAAAAGGCAGAGCTCATTGCTCTCGCCGAAGCGGGGACACCGCGTCACGTGTCACAGATGCCGTGGGGCGTGTGGGGCCCAACAGCGGTGAGCCATTACCTACAAAAAACGGGCGAAATTGAATTTGCCCTACCGCAAGAGGTGCTCTACCCCGTCAGCTTTGAGCAACGCGGCAAGATGCTTTGGCCCGATCACTTGTCACCCGATGACTTCGGACCAGAGACGACCTCTATACACTTCTATGGAAGCCGAATGCGCCGAATGATCTCTCGTCGCCACGGCGGTCTTGCGCCCGAAGGGTCACTCATTGCCAAACTCCTTGAACACCATGGGCTAGATAGCCGCGACGCCCCTCTTCCCGCAGAAGACAAGGTCGCGCCTGTTGCTGTCGAAAAGCCAAAAAACACAAAGCCCAAGCGCAAAGATCCATCGGACGAGAAGTTCCTTGCGATCACTTGCATGAAGGACGAAGGCGTTTTCATTCCCGAATGGATCGCGTTTCATAAGGCCATCGGTTTTGAGCACTTTCTTGTCTACACCAACGACTGTAGCGACGGCACCGACCTGATCCTTGATCGCCTTGCCGAGATGGGATTGGTCACGCATCGTGATAATACACGCAAAGAAGGCCAGCGCGCATCCTACCAAGTCCGCGCGTTCCGCAAAGCGTTCAAGGAAGAGATTTTTGAGGCCCACGAATGGGCGATGATTATGGACGTTGATGAATTCATCAATATTCATGTCGGCGAGAAAGAAATCCGCGACTTGGTGCGGGCCGCTCCTGAAGGAAGTGACATAATCTCGATCACGTGGCGGCTCTTTGGAAATGGAGGTGTTGAGAAATTCCGCAATTCCTTTCTCATAGAGCAGTTCGACCGAGCGGCCCCCTACACCTGCCCGAGACCCGCACAGGCTTGGGGTTTCAAATCGCTTTTCCGCACAGATGCTGTCGAGCGGCTCGGAACACACCGACCTCTCATTCCCATGGGCGGAGACTGGCAGAACGTGCTTTGGGTGAACGGTTCAGGTCAGCAGATGCCAGAAAGATATCACGAGCAAACCAAAGGCGGTTGGCGCAGCGGTCCGGACTGCGTGGGCTATGAACTTGCTCAGCTGAACCATTATGCGGTCCGCTCGCGCGAAAGTTTCCTGCTCAAATCACTCAAAGGCACAGTCCACGGCGGAATCGATCGCAACCTCGACTATTGGGAACGAATGAACCGCAATGAAGAGAAAGACACCAGCGTCCAGAGCCTCATCCCCAAGATGAGAGAAATCTACGACGAACTTCTGTCTGATTCAGTTCTGAAAGCCCTGCACGAAAAGGCCTGTGACTGGCACCGCGAACGCATAGCAACAGCACTTGCCATCCCCGAGATCCGCGAGATGTACGATAATCTAGACTGAAAGGAAGTGGTCGGGGCGATAGGATTCGAACCTACGACCTACGGTACCCAAAACCGTCGCGCTACCAGGCTGCGCTACGCCCCGACTGACGTGTCTCTACGCAATCGTTTCGGATTTGAAAACCCCTAACCGTCACAAGATAGCGAAGCTTTTTCACCAATTGCGGGATGTTGTAGAAAATCACCCACTTCAATGTCCAAGCGCTTGGCCAAACCACCATTGATTTCAAGGACAAATCGCACGCCCTGCCCGCCATCAATGATCGTTTCATCAAGTGGTTTAGCGTTGGAATGGATGTGCGTGATGGTCCCAGTCTCATCCAGAAAAATCATATCGAGCGGAATAAGCGTATTGCGCATCCAAAAAGTAGCGTGCTGGGGCGCGTCATAGACGAACAACATGCCCGACATTGTCGGCATGGATTCGACATACATCAGCCCTCTGGATCGTTCTTCTGCAGAATCAGCAAGATCAATGGAAAAACGCGCCTGACCAAAGTCCCCTTTGATAAGAACCTGATCAGGCGCGCATTGCGCAAAGCTGGCGTTGCCCGTCCCAAGAAGAGCGAGGGCAAGACCGATGCTTAGTATGTATTTGCGCTTTCCCAGACCAATACCTCGGCGGCCATCTTGCCGCGTTTTCCGTCCAGCACTTTGATGCCGATCGCTTCGCCTGGCAAGAGATCTGCCAAGCCAGAACGACGCAACACTTCAATGTGAACGAAAACATCATCGGACGAGCCGAAGACATTGGCGAACCCAAAGCCCTTGCCTTTGTCAAACCATTTGACACGGGCAGGCTGCAATGACGCAGCCGCAAGCTCTTCTGGATCGATTTCTGCAAGATCCGCGAGCGGGGTTGCGCTCGGGCCTTCGGGTGGTGTGATTTCCACCACTTCTGTTGCCTGCATCCCGCGATCGGTCTTTTGAGCGCGAAGTTGGATGACAGATCCGTCTGCAACTGAACTCTGTCCAAAATTACGCAGGACATTCGCGTGAAGCAAAATGTCCGGCCCACCTTCTTCCGAGATCACAAATCCGAACCCCTTTGCGGGATCGAACCATTTGACACGCCCATGCAGCAGGCGGTCTTCTATAAGCACTTCAGTCATTTTTTTATTCTCCAGCCACGCCCCCCATCCGGGCGCAACTTTCGTAAGCGACAAAAAACCCTTTTTGAGCTGAGAAAACAACCCATTTCCAACGTGATGTCATTCACGAAGCGTGAAATTCAGGGGTGCAAACGGGTGACAGCCCAAGGCTCATGCACACCATTGCGCGACCACCTAAAGCGATCATGCAACCTAAAGGCGCCATCCGCCCAAAGTTCAATCTCGAGAGGCAATATTCGGAAGCCCCCCCAGAATGGTGGACGTGACGGATTGATTCCCTCACGCGCGGTCACTTTTGCAACTTCAGCCAACAGGGTGGTGCGACTATCAAGCGGTTGAGACTGGTGCGAGGCCCATGCCCCTAGCCGGCTTTTGAGCGAACGAGATGCGTAGTACTCGTCCGCTTGCGGGCCTTCTTCGCGGCTCACAAGGCCGCGCACCCGCACTTGGCGGCGCAAAGATTTCCAGTGCATGACAAACGCAGCTTTGCCTGCACTTTCAAGTTCTTGCGCCTTCTTACTTCCGTAGTTTGTGTAAAAGACAAAAGCGTCTTCTTCGATGTCCTTGAGCAAAACCATTCGCGCATTCGGCAAACCGGTCTCATCGACTGTCGACAAAGCGATAGCGTTCGGATCGTTTATTTCGGTCTTTTCGGCCTCCATCAGCCAGACCTTTGCGATCTCGATTGGATTGTCTCCAGCAAAAATGCCAGTCCTATCGCTCATAATGTCCATCCACGCTAAAATACTAGAATGCGGCCAATAGTTGCAAGCAATGAGCCAATCAATAGTGACGCTACGTTGTAGTATTTCTTGAAGCGTTGGTATCAATAGCCTAAAGGTCCAGAAAAGCACTTTTGAGGCATAGGGGAAGAAAATGTCATCTAATTTGATGCAGGGAAAGCGCGGCCTGATTATGGGTCTTGCAAATGACAAATCCATTGCTTGGGGTATCGCCAAAGCACTTGCAGACAATGGAGCGGAACTTGCGTTCTCGTATCAAGGTGATGCACTCCTGAAACGAGTTCAGCCGCTCGCCGCTCAGCTCGGCAGCGACACTGTGCTTCCGTGTGATGTTGGCGATATGGATAGCATCGATGCGCTGTTCGCCGAACTCGAAAAGAAGTGGGGCAAGCTGGACTTCATCGTTCACGCCATTGGCTTCTCGGACAAGAACGAACTGCGCGGCCGTTATGTCGATACGAGCCGCGAAAACTTTGCAATGACCATGGACATCTCGGTCTATTCCTTCACCGCCGTTGTGAACCGCGCTGAAAAGCTCATGACCGACGGTGGTTCCTGCCTCACTCTCACCTACTATGGTGCAGAGCGCGTGATGCCGCACTACAACGTCATGGGCGTTGCAAAGGCAGCGCTCGAAGCTTCGGTTCGTTACCTTGCAGAAGATCTTGGCAAGAAGAACATTCGCGTCAACTCGATCTCGGCAGGTCCAATCAAGACCCTCGCAGCTTCGGGCATCGGCGACTTCCGCTATATCCTCAAGTGGAACGAATATAACTCGCCGCTCCGCAAGAACGTCTCGATTGAAGAAGTCGGCAACTCTGCGCTCTATCTTCTTTCGGACCTTGGAAGCGCTGTTACTGGCGAAACGCACCACGTAGATGCAGGCTATCACGTTGTCGGCATGAAGGCGGTTGATGCGCCTGATATGAACAAAGA